>NZ_BRCD01000009.1:0-126316 GCF_023707945.1 Sporosarcina sp. NCCP-2331 | reverse complement strand
ATGTCACCGAAGTGCATAAACTATTTTCGTTAACGTTTTGCTGTTCAGTTTTCAAGGTTCATGTCAGTCGCTGTTTTGACTGTTTCATTACTATACCAAATGAATTTTATAGTGTCAACAGTTTTAAACATCTTTTTTCAATTAAAGCTAATTTATTTTCACTTTCGCTAAACCATAAAATAAAAACCGCTTCTCTCCATAGTAGAAAGAAACGGTTTTCAGCATGTATTTTCTTATTTAATAAAGATGAAATATAGAATAAATATCACGAATAATCCATACATGATTGGATGAATTTCTTTTCTTCTTCCACTAACAAGCATTGTGATCGGATAAAATACAAAACCGATTGCGATTCCTGTCGCAATACTGTATGTCAGAGGCATTGCGATAATCGTAAAGAACGCCGGGACTGCTATTTCAAAACGATTCCACTCAATATTTCCTAATGTTGAAACCATCAGAACACCTACAATGATTAAAGCAGGTGCAGTTACCGCCGGAGTGATAACCAATAAAAGAGGAGAAAAGAATAGGGCCAGTAAGAACAGGAGGGCCGTGACGATTGAAGCAAATCCTGTCCTTGCTCCTGCTGCCACCCCTGCTGTTGATTCAATATAAGAAGTGGTTGTTGACGTACCCATAACAGCCCCTGTCACTGTTGCCAGTGAATCTGCCAGCAATGCGTTGCCTGCACGCGGCAGACGGTCATCTTTCATTAAACCTGCCTGCGTAGCGACCGCAACCAATGTACCTGCCGTGTCGAAGAAATCTACAAACAAGAAGGTAATGACGATAACAAGAAACTGAGTCGTCATTAATGAAGACGGGTCGTTTATAATCGCATCGAAAGCCGCTCCGAACGTTGGTGTTACCGATGGAATTTTGTCCACTATTTTATGCGGCACTTCTATCAGGCTGACAAGCATGCCCAAAACAGTAGTCATAATCATACCGTAGAAGATGGCTCCCTTGATCTGGCGCACCATCATAATAATTGTGATGACTAATCCGAAAATCGTCAGCAGCGTCGGCCCTGCAGTCAGATCACCCAGCCCTACTAATGTATTTTCGTCAGCCACGATAATGTGCGCGTTCTGCAGACCGAGGAATGTAATGAACAAACCAATACCTGCGCCTACTGCAAATTTTAATTGGGCAGGGATGGCGTTGATGATCATTTCACGCAGTCCTGTTAATGAGAGAATAATAAAAATCAAACCAGAAAACAGCACTCCGGTTAACCCTGTCTGCCACGGTATTCCATAAGTTAAAACAACTGTAAACGCAAAGAATGCGTTCAATCCCATTCCGGGCGCCAAGCCAATTGGATATTTGGCGATTAACCCCATAAACAGCGTACCGACTGCGGCTGACAGTGCTGTCGCAACAAAGACAGCGCCTTTGTCCATTCTCATGGAATCAGGCAAATCAGGTATAACATCCAGTGACAGCATGATCGGATTTACCGCTAAAATATAAGCCATTGCCAAGAATGTCGTGAGACCGCCAATAATCTCACGGCGATAATTCGTGCCAAGCTTATCGAACTCAAAATATTTTTTCATGGTGACCTTCCTTATGCTCATTATGTAAAAAGAGGCATACGAAAATAAATTCGTATGCCTCCAATCCGGCTAAATAGAAAAACACTTCTCCTATTTAGGGATCGTAGTCGAAACGTTTACGGTGTTTCGGTAGAGACTTCCGGGCCATATCCCCGGCATTATACGATCATATTCAATTGTTCATTGATTTCGTCTTATTCCCACTCAATCGTGCCTGGCGGTTTAGCTGTAATATCATATACCACACGGTTGACCTGATCGACTTCCGATGTAATTCGCGTACTGATTTTTTCAAGTACTTCCCAAGGAATACGTGCCCAGTCAGCTGTCATTCCGTCTACCGAATGCACAGCTCGGATACCAACAGCGTAATCATAAGAGCGCTGTTCGTTGCGCACACCTACACTGCGGATATTCGGAAGTACCGCAAAGTACTGCCAGATCGCACGGTCAAGACCCGCTTTTGCGATTTCATCCCGCAAGATCCAGTCTGCATCGCGAACGATATCCAGCTTTTCTTCAGTGATTTCTCCAAGAACACGAACTCCGAGTCCAGGACCCGGGAATGGCTGACGGTGAACGATTTCTTCAGGCAGACCAAGCTCAGCACCGACTGCACGGACTTCATCCTTGAATAACGCACGGAGAGGTTCGATCAATTCAAAATCCATGTCTTCAGGCAATCCGCCCACGTTATGGTGAGATTTGATAGTCGCGGCAGTCGCTGTTCCGCTTTCAATAATATCTGCATAAATAGTACCCTGCGCTAAGAATTTGATGCCGTCAAGTTTAGCAGATTCTTCATCGAACACATAAATGAATTCATTCCCAATAATTTTACGCTTTTGCTCTGGATCTGTAATACCCTCGAGCTTGCCCAGAAAACGTTTACGTGCATCTACTTTAATGAAATGCATGCTGAATTGTTCACTGAACGTTTTCACGACGCTTTCCACTTCACCTTTGCGAAGCAGACCGTGATCTACGAAAATACATGTCAGCTGATCACCGATCGCGCGGTCAATCAACGCTGCCACTACTGAGGAATCTACGCCGCCGCTCAAAGCACAAAGTACTTTGCGGTCTCCGACAGTAGAGCGGATTTTCTCCACTTCGATTTCAATGAAGCGCTCCATTGTCCAATCGCCTTTTGCTTTACAGATATCAAATACGAAGTTGCGCAAGAAATCTTTTCCGTTCTCTGACTGATGATGTTCAGGATGGAATTGAATGCCATAGATCTGTTGTGAGTCGTTAGAAATCGCTGCGATATTGCCAGCAGAATCTTTTGCGCTGGCAGTAAACCCTTCAGGCAGCTCTGCAACTTGTGCACTGTGGCCTACCCAGACATTTTGCTTCTCTGTCTGGCCTGCAAATAAGCTGGATTGTGCATCAACAGTGACCGGTTCTTCTTTAAAACTGTAGTCCGCTGTTTTTTCCAGTGAACCGCCGAAATGGTTAACGATAAGCTGTGTGCCGTAGCTGATCCCCAACACCGGAATGCCCAATGTGAAGATTGCCGGATCTACATCATACGCTGTGTCATCCCCAACAGAGGCAGTACCGCCGGAAAGAACGATGCCCGCCGGATTCATCTTCTTTAATTCTTCTACAGTAGTAGTATGTGCGTGAAGCTCACTGTACACCCCGAAATCACGGATCGTCCGAGTGAAGAGCTGATTATACTGACTGCCGTAATCGAGTACCACAATTTTTTCTTGTTCGACTAGCAAAGGAGCGTTTGACAACTGTTCCACCTCTTCCATTGTAATAATGCCGATTAATGCCTCAATCACAAAAGACGCGTAAGAAAGTAACTTTCCACGCGTCTTTTCCGCCAACGAATACAAATCTTTATACGTCAGCAGTCAACGTTCGTTTTAGCAAGATATATCGAGGTAATATCAAGCATTGATTCGCTGTATATTTTACGCATACTTCGACAAAAAATCAACAAGTTGCATTAATAATTAAATCTTCCCAAACTTCATTTAATTTATTCCAATCATGCGTTTCTCGGTCCTGTCCATATATCCCTTTTTCATATGCAGCTGTCAGCATATGCATCCGCTTGCCGCCGAATCTCGTGTCAACCGCAGCAGCATAAGTTGAAAGCGTCATACCGGGCTCTTTAGAAAAACCAATCCGTTTCAGCTGCTGAAGCAGTTCTTTATACTGCTGTTCAAATTTCTCCCAGCCGTCTGGACACTTACTAAGCTGTTTGACCCGCCATTTCGGCAGCCAGCTTGTTCGTTTAGTATAGCCAAGCACGGTCCCTCCAGCCAGTAACAGCGCTAAACTCACATAGAGCCACCACTGCGAGAAGAACCATTTCACAGCATCGATCACCTTGCTGGATAGAGGCGAAGAAGAAGCGCTTTTTTTCTTCTGTTCTTCCTTTTCAACTTTCGGTTTCTCCGGCTGTTTGATCATCTGCTCATCTTTTTCATCTTTTGAGGTATCAAACTTAATATCTGTCGGATGGCTGAAGCCGATTGTCGGTTCAAACGGCATCCAGCCTACTTCTGGAATATAGGCTTCGACCCAAGAATGTGCTTCATCGTTCGTTACACGGTAGACACTTTTTCCAGATGATTTAAATGCAGGATCTCCTGGTGCAAACCCTTTTACCCAGCGAGTCGGGATGCCTGCCGAACGAAGCATAACGGCCATAGAAGTAGAAAAGTTATCGCAATATCCTTTTTTCGTATCAAATAAAAACTGATCAACATAATCCTCATCAGGTCCCGGCACCGCCACATTCTGCGTTTCATAGACGAAACCGTTTCTCTTAAAATACTGTTCCATAGCTTTAACTTTGCCGTAGACGCTTGTCTCTTCTTCTGTAATCGACAAGGCCAACTCTTTCACACGGTTCGGTAACTCAGGAGGCAGCAGTAAATAGCTGTCCAAATTTACTGGAAGCGTTTCGTAAGCAAGCATTTCCGCTTTTTCCAATTCAGACATCTTATATTTCGGTGTCTCATACCCCACTTCATACTGTCTCAATTCCTCTTGCGCGCCCATCAGCAAATACATACGGTTTGCTTCTGTTTCACGCATAATAGAAAGTGATTCAGGATGTAAGATTGCGCGCGCGCCATATGGAGTGACTAAAAAAGGCAGCTGCTGCTCAAAATGCAGATTTGCATAGGACAGTTCTGTATCTTCATTCCCCAAAAAATCTTCATTGGTTTGCAAGATCTCGGAATCTGCCTCATTGGTTTGAATCCAGCCTTTTGTTGTGTAAGTATCCTTTGTTTCAATCCGCCAATACTGCCGCTGTTGAACGTCCGCTTCAAACACGAGTTGATGATCCTGAATGAAAGCACCGCCCAGCTGTGAATCATCGGGATCATAGCCGGCCTTGGACACATTGCCTTCCTGACCGCTCTCCCCGCCCATCGATAATAAAAAGGGTACAGGATCCGGCCATGCAGGAGGATAAACCGGCAGCTGTCTCGAAACTAATCCGACGGTCGCTATCAACAACAGCATAGGCAGCGAAAGAAGGAGCAGACGTTTCGGGCGCAGAGATGCACGCCCTGCCGGAGCCAGCTTAATCAGAGTCAGATATCCGACAATGAGCAGGCCGACCATCATAATACGGACAATGGAAGCAGACGCATCATACGGACTGAATGTATCGAGAAGTGCAATAAACACAACGGTTACCGCAAAAAACATCATCATACTATTGCGAACTTCTATCCAATGGCGAATCAAATAGGAGACCATCCATATTAGCGTATATAGCAGAAGCGTGCGAAACAGATTGGACAGTTCGCCTACATCCCCTTGGAATAAATGTGAGAAGTTCTGCTTGATATCAGTTAAAATCAGGCCTATTATTTCACTCGAGAACATAAATTGGCCGAAGTATATGTAATGAATAGTCCACACAACATACAGTAACTGGATAATCGCGCTCAACCACCATGTGACGTCAAATAAGGCCAGCACGAAGAACAGAATCAAATAAATCAGAAAAAGTGATGGATAGCCAAAATCCGTCAACTCCATAATCGGTATAAACCATTCCCAGAGCAATATGACGCTGAGTACATATAAAAACAGCAAGACCTTCCAGTTCAGACGACTTTTCTTCATGAAGTCACCGCCTCTTGTAACGCTGAGGAATTAGTAGCTTTGCTGACGATCTGAACTCTTACTCCAAGCTGTTTCACCTGCTGAATCACCGTCTGTACTTCTTCTGAAACTTCCGCAGCTGTCACGAAACAAACAATAGAAGAGGGCTTTGGATACAATTGAAGAATAGTCTGAATGAATTCTAGCCGCAGGTCTCCCGTAATTACCAGCAAGCTACTCCCCTGATCAACCTTCAATTTAGGAAGCACCGGCTGATTTGTTTCATCCGGCTGCATTTTAGCCAAATAAATTAATGCCTGCTGCGTGCTTTCTGCCGAATGAATCATGGGAAACTGCGCCGGATTCTCGCCTGCAATCAGCAGAGTGAGCATCGCATGTTGATCTTTTGCTGAAACCAAGAGCGAGGCAGCAAACTCGAGTCCTTCTTCAAAATCAGGGGACGAACTTGCATCCAGAAGCATCGTGTACTGCTCAGACTTCTGTTCGTCAAATTCTTTCGTCATTAATTTATTCGTGCGCGCAAATGACTTCCAATGAATCCAGGACATCCGGTCACCCGGCGCATAATCTCTGACACCGGAAGGCATCGCAGCATCTTTTGTCAGTGAATAAGCAGATGCTTTTTCTCCTTCGCTCGCACTCGAAGAAGCAGACCGATAATATAGCTCTGTTAATTTCGGATACACTAAAAACGAATCTCTGACCACATACACCCGGCGTTTTTTGATCCAATTAAAAAAATCAACTATCTCTATTTCCATAGCTTTCAGAACATATTCTCCCCGCTGAATATTTGTTAATGTATAGGAAAATTCATGCTGCCTTTTAAATCCCCACAATACAATGTCTTGTGATATGCGTTCCTGTCCTGCATGTTCTCTCCGATCCGTAATTACAGTATATAGTAAAGGGAACGGCAATCTTCGAGTAATACGCAGACGGATAGTTGCGCTGCCTTCCCGTGTCAGCCTTCCTGTTATCATCTTTCGTTCCACTTTCAGATCACTCAGCGGATAAAAATACAGGAGAATCGAATACAGCACGAAAGGGAGCAGCATATAGAAAATAAACCAACTGACGAAACTGCCTTGAAACTTTGCAAATACATAGGCAGCTGCACCGATCCCGATGACTCCTGCAATACGACCGATGGATTTCATTCGTTTCATACTGTGAATGGCCGCTGGACCGGTACTTCCAGACGCATAAGCACCTGTTGAATGAGTTCGGCCGGGTCCACTCCTTCATAAATAGCTTCCGGCCGCAAAATCACCCGATGAGAAAATGCAAAAGGAGCCAAATACTGCACATCATCAGGCAAGACATATGAACGGCCTTTTACAAACGCATACGCTTGGCATGCCTTCATTAATGACAATGAACCGCGCGGGCTCACACCCAGCGAAATGGAATCATGACGGCGGGTGGCTTCTGCGCAATCTACAATATAGGAAACGATTGTATCGTCCACAGTCACTTTTTGAACTTCTTCCTGTAACTCCAGTAATTCTTCAAGCGACAGAATGGCACCAATTTGATCAATCGGTGTTTGCTGTTCTGCCCGTTTTAGGATTTCCATTTCCTGCTGCTTCGTTGGATAGCCCATTTTGAGTTTAAATATAAAACGGTCCATCTGCGCTTCCGGCAATGGATAAGTCCCTTCATATTCAATCGGATTCTGTGTAGCCATTACGAAAAATGGTTTTGGCAGCTGGATTGTCCGGCCATCCACTGTAACTGAGGATTCTTCCATTCCTTCTAGTAAAGCAGATTGTGTTTTCGGTGAAGTCCGGTTAATTTCATCCGCCAAAACAATATTACCAATTAATGGGCCTGGCCGAAATTCAAATTCCATTGTCTGCGGATTATAGATCGACACACCCGACACATCTGAAGGCAATAAATCGGGTGTGAACTGAATTCGCTTAAATTGTGCACCAATCGACGTTGCAAGCGCTCTCACCAGCATCGTCTTGCCTACACCCGGCACGTCTTCGAGCAGAACATGGCCGCCTGCCAGCAGTGCTGTCATACTTAATTCGGCGATTTCCCGCTTGCCGACAATCACTTTTTCAATATTCGTCAGTACTTGTTCAATCCACCGTAAATGCATGTTGCTTCCCCCTCAATTCCCTAACTTGCTGCGTTCGAGTATCTGAGACTATCATACCTGAAACCTGTAAGTCTCACAAACAGAAAAACCGCCCCCTTCTGTTTACTAGAAGGAGGGCAGTTTTCATTTCCAGAAATCATCAAATACGGTAATCGGCAAATGTCGTTTATGGGCTGAACGCAAATAATGTTCTTCTATTTGCTGCCTAGCCTCGTCGGACACTTTTTTGCCTTCCAAATAATCATCAATTTCCTCGTATGTGACACCTAATGCAATTTCATCGGGGATTGCCGGTTTGTTGCCTTCCAGATCCGCCGTCGGAATTTTATTGTATAAGTGTGGAGGACAATCCAGCGCTTTGAGCATCTGTTTCCCCTGCCGTTTATTTAAACGATAAATCGGCATGAGGTCTGCTGCGCCGTCTCCGAACTTTGTGTAGAATCCGGTAATTGCTTCAGCTGCATGGTCCGAACCAAGTACGACAGAGTGATGCACCGCCGCTACTGAATACTGAACTTTCATCCGCTCACGGGCTTTTTCATTCCCTTTGTCAAAGTCGGTAATGTGTAATCCCGCATTTATAAGAGCCTGTTCACTGGCATCTACCGCTCCTTTAATATCAACCGAATACACAATAGACGGCCGGATGAAATTCAACGCATCCTGACAGTCATCTTCATCAAACTGAATTCCGTACGGCAGCCGCACAGCATAGAATCGATACTTTTCTTTTCCAGCCTCTTCGTTCAGTTCGTCAACCGCCATTTGCGCCAGTTTGCCGACTAGAGTGGAATCCTGGCCGCCTGATATTCCTAATGTGAGGCCTTGTAAAAAGGTGTTCTTTTTCAAATATTCCTTCATAAAGTCGATGGAAGTCCGGATCTCTTGCTGCGGATCGATTTCCGGCTTCGCACCTAATGCGTGGATAATTTCTTGCTGCAATGTCAACGCTCCCACTTCCTTTTTCAATTATTTACTATAGTTATCGACCATCTCATGTACTTCTTCTATATTGCGCCGTTTATTGTCCCAGCACTTCTGGCTGAGATCGACAGGATACTCCTCAGGATTCAATGACCGCTTATACTCTTCCCATAACAGTGTGAGATTTTGCTGAACAAACGAGCGGATATCATAGACAGCGGGATTCTCATAAATCACTTCGCCTTTACTGATGACTTGTTCGTGCAAGTTAACCGCTTCGAAGTTGGTAACAAATTTTGAAATGAATGTGTGCACGGGATGGAACATTTTAATGCGTTTTTCCTGAGCCGGATCTTCATCATGCATGGTAATATAATCGCCTTCTGCTTTGCCGTTCTCCAGATCGATAATCCGGTACAGTTTTTTGCGGCCCGGTGTAGTCACTTTTTCTACATTCGCAGAGATTTTAATGGTGTCTTCCATTTCCCCGTCGCTGTTTTCAATGGAAACGATTTTATAGACCGCACCAAGTGCAGGCTGATCATAGCCAGTAATCAGCTTCGTACCAATTCCCCATATGTCCACTTGCGCTCCCTGAGCTTTAAGGTTAAGAATCGTATATTCATCCAAATCGTTCGAAACGACGATTTTCGCATCTGTAAAGCCCGCTTCATCCAGCATCCGCCGCGTCTCTTTTGATAAGAACGCAATATCTCCGCTGTCGAGGCGGACACCGATGAAATTAATGCTGTCACCGAGTTCCTTGGCCACTTTTATTGCTGTCGGCACACCGATTTTCAGTGTGTTATACGTATCCACTAAAAACACACAGTCTTTATGACGCTTCGCATATACTTTAAATGCCGTATATTCATCTTTATATGCCTGGACAAATGAATGTGCATGAGTGCCCGAAACCGTAAGGCCAAAACGTTTTCCAGCACGCACATTACTCGTTGACTCTACTCCCCCGATGACAGCTGCTCTGGCTCCCCAGATCGCCGCATCCATCTCATGCGCCCGGCGGCTGCCGAATTCCATCACAATATCGTCTTTCACGACTTGTTTGATGCGGCTTGCTTTTGTTGCAATCAGCGTCTGGTAATTGACAATATTAAGCAATGCCGTTTCGATGAGCTGAGCTTCAATTAAGGTTGTCTCAATACGGAGGATGGGCTCATTGGCAAAAACCAGCTCTCCTTCTTTCATGGAATAGACATCTCCAGTAAATCGGATACCTTTCAAATGCTCCAGAAAATCCTCTTTAAAGCCAAGTTCTTCCCGCAGATAAGCCAAATCGCTTTCCGTGAAAGAAAATTCCTGCAAGTATTTTAATATGTGCTCAAGCCCGGCAAAAATAGCATAGCCGTTACCAAACGGGATCTTTCGGAAGTACAATTCAAAAACTGCTTTTCGTTCATGTATGCCGTCTGCCCAATAGGACTCTGCCATGTTAATTTGATAAAGGTCCGTGTGCAGCGCCAGGCTGTCGTCTTGATATGATGAAGTCATAGTTGTCTCCTTCTTCCGATACAATGATGGTCCCATTATACACTATTTCCCCTTTTTCTTTGCAATGTAACCATCTTCGACAGAATTCGACTATGAAACTTTTCCCTTGCCGTATACGTAATAAAAACAAGGAGTGATAGATATGCAAACGATACTGTTGGCAGTAGTAATAGCAGGATTAGGTTTTATGGTCCTGGGTAAGCTCGAGGCAATCGAAAGAAGGCTGGCGAGACAGCAGTCCATTTTAGATCAATTAACACAAGACTTGCCTGAAACACCTCCTGATGATGAAGTCGTTGCACTCATAGCAGAAGGAGAAAGTATAAAAGCAATAAAATTGGCGAGGGAAATTTACGGTTTTTCTTTAATAGAAGCTAAGCAGTATGTGGACCGTTTGAAAAACGATAGGTAAATTAAAGAAGAACACCTTCCGCATTTGGAAAGGTGTTCTTTATATACTGAAGGAATCAGCAATCCTCAATCACAATATAAGCCGCTTTTACAGGGCCGTGTACGCCGATGACTAAATTCATTTCGATGTCCGCCGAGTTACTTGGCCCTGTGATGAAGTTGATGCAGGAAGGGACCTGTTCTCCTTTGTCGATGTTACGGCGAATTAAATCTGCCGCCTGTGTAATCCTTGGTACAAGCGTACTTTTCGGAATGATCGCAATGTAATTCGTCGGCAGTAAACTGACAGAACGCCCTTTATCGGAACTGCTCAAAAGTACTACAGTGCCCGATTCGGCGAGGGTCATGTCACTGAAGGTGATGCCGATATTCGCTTGCTCGGCAAGCTCCACATTCCGCCCCCCAAGTTCAGCCTGCCATGTATGAACTTCTATATTTTCTGCTGGCCAGTCACTTTCAATTAATTGCATAAGCCCATATTCTTCAAAACGTTTATCTTTCCAAAGCGACAGCGGGCCTCCGCCATATAATTTGACCGCATTGTCTAAGGTTTCCGAAAGGTCCGCCAGTTTAGTCTCAATTAATTCCGTATGAATATGCTCACACTGTTTCCGCAGGACATCAAGCAGCTCATCTGCAGATGCACCTGCTAATACTGCTCGTTGCGGCTGATGCTTCCATATAGGTTTCTTCACCTGTGTTTTCTGTTCTCTGCCCAGTTGAGACGCAATACCGCTGAGAAATGCTTCACGATTCTGAATGGTGCCTGTCATGATTAATTGCCCCCTTTCTGATCGTAGAACCAGTCTCGGAAACGGGTGTTGCCGACCGCCGGAAATTCCCGAAGATCTGTCCACTCTTTCAGCGGTCCCGGTCCTTTTGAAATCCGTTCATTCTTCGTAAATGGTTTCATTGCGGTTGATGCCGCCTTAGAACCCATCGAATACAACGGATTGGAAGAAGCGCCGATGCCGAAGGCTTTCATTGCGAGCTTTTCTGAAATAGGAGCCCGCCCTTCTTCTTCGACGATGATTTGTCTGTGTGTATGCAGCAGCTCGTGCAAAGGTATTTTTACTGGACAGGCATCTGTACAGGCCCCGCAGAGCGTAGAGGCAAAAGGCAGTTCTTTAAAATCATCATACCCTCCGAGCAGCGGTGACAGCACTGCCCCGATTGGTCCTGAATATATCGAACCATAGGAATGCCCGCCGATATGCCGGTATACCGGGCAAACATTGACGCATGCTGCGCAGCGGATGCATTGCAGGATGGATTGAAATTCTGTTCCTAAAATTTCAGAACGTCCATTATCCACAATGACTAAATGAAATTCTTCAGGACCATCCGCGTCGCCTTCACCTTTCGGCCCGGTCAATGCTGTAACATAGCTTGTCAGCTTTTGACCGACCGCACTGCGCGTCAGCAGACTGACAAGCACTTCGAACTCTTCGAAAGACGGTACAATGCGTTCCATGCCCATGACAGTAATCTGTGTTTTCGGCAATGCAGACACCAAACGCGCATTCCCTTCATTTGTCACCAGACTGATCGATCCCGTTTCCGCAATTGCAAAGTTACAGCCCGTGATTCCGATATCTGCCGCTAAAAACTCTTGCCGCAGCTTTTCCCGTGCATGAAGAGCCAGTTCTTCCGGCTTGGACGTATTTTTATAGTCCAGTTTATCTTCAAACACCTCACGTATCTGCTCTCTGTTTTTATGGAGAGCAGGTGCTACGATATGTGACGGCGGATCATGGTCATCTATCTGAAGAATGTACTCTCCCAGATCCGTCTCGATTACTTCGCACCCGGCTTCCTCCAGAACCGTATTCAAATTAATCTCTTCTGTCACCATGGATTTGGATTTAACGACTTTCTTGCCTTCTTTTTTCTCCACTACTTCACGGACATAGTTACTGGCTTCTTCCGCCGTTTTAGCAAAAAATACATGGCCGCCCCGCTGTGACACGTTTTCACTCAGCTGGTGCAGATAAAAATCGAGATTTTCTAATACGTGCTGCCGGATTTCTTCTCCGTGTGAACGCCATTCTTCCCAGTTCCCGAGCTCTTCTGCCGCATCCAGACGACGTCCGTGCAATCGCTCCTGGGCACCCGCCACAGCTTGCCGCATGAAATCATCTGATATATTGTCCTTCGTGCGATCCGTAAAGTTTTTCGTGCTGAACTTCATTGACATAAAGCTTCACCTCTTTTCACTATTATTCGCGGCTATTCAACACTTCCGCTATGTGCATGACACGAATTTTCTTACCTGTCCGCTCTGCACGGCCTCCGATATTCATCAGACAGCCGCAGTCTGCTCCGATTAAATAATCCGCTTCTGTCACCATGGCACTGTCTACTTTCTCGTCGACCATCTGCTCCGAAATATCCCCCATCTTGACCGAGAAGGTGCCGCCAAACCCGCAGCAATTGTGTGCGTTCGGCAAAGGAATCATTTCCAGTCCTTCTACTTGAGCGAGCAGTTTCTTCGGCGGCTCTTTTACGCCCAGCAATCTCGTCATATGACAGGATGGATGATAGGTACCTTTTCCCGTTAACTTCGCTCCAACATTTTCAACTTTCAGCACATCAACCAGAAATTCAGTGAATTCATAGGTTTTATCCGCAAGTTCCTGTGCTTTATCTTTCCATTTCGGCTCGTCTGCAAAAATTTCAGGATACATTTTGAACATCGTAGCGCAAGATCCGGAAGGCGTCACTACATACTCTGCACTTTCAAATGTTTTGATCATGTTTTTCATGGCTGATTTAGAGTTTTCTACATATCCGCTGTTATACGCCGGCTGCCCGCAGCATATCTGCCCTTTTGGAAACGATAATTCACAGCCTTGACGCTCCAATACTTCCGTCATGTCTTTTCCAGCTTCTGCATAGAACATGTCTACCAGGCATGTAATAAACAAACTGACTTTCATTTTCATTCACCTCTTCTTAGTAAATTACAATAGTCAACAGGTCATCAGATGACTTAACTTATTTCATAGCATACTATAAATCTTTTGAATTTAATAGCTGTTTACTATGTTTTCTGATAAAAAATTCACCCGATCGAATAACGGGTGAATAAAATCATTTCTGTAATGAACGCATATAAGTTGATAAAACCGATTCTACGTTTTGCAGATGAGCCTGCATATGCCTAGTTGCTGTGTCGGACAATCCATCCTTAATAGCCAGGAATATCGCTTCATGCTCTTCATGTAAACGATCAACTGTTGCCGTCTCCGTAAAGAGACAGATCCGCCGGGTCTCCCGCATCGATTCACCCATCAGACCGGACACATGGTTCATCAGACTGACCAAAATAGGATTGGCACTGGCATGGGCAATTGCGAAATGAAAGTCCAAATCTGCTTTCTCGCCAAGCAGAATGTCTCCTGCATGCTGTTTCATTTCATTCAAAGCCGCTTCCATCTTTAACAGATCTTCTTCTGTACGTTTTTCAGCAGCGGCATATGCAGCGCCGGCCTCGAGTATTTTCCGCACACCCAGCAGATGAAAGACGTCTTCTTCAGTCATCAGCATCGCGCTGTGAAGAGGGAAAGTCAGGTCATCAGATGAAAACTCAAGAACATATGTCCCTTCACCTTGACGCATTTCAATCAGACCCATTGCACGCAGGGAAGTGAGCGCTTCTCTTACTGCCGATCTCCCGACATGAAAATTCTCAGCCAGCTGCTGAACTGAATCTAATTTATCACCTGGCTTTAATTCACCGGAGCGAATTAAATTCACTATCGTTTCTGCTACTTCTTCATATATCTTTTTAGGCTTGATTTGTTTATATTCCACAGTCCACACTCCTGTCTCTGTCCTATATTATAATCCATAATGTTTGAATATAGGTTAGAACGTTAGAACAAATTAGTTTTCAGAAAACGCAAATAACTACTTGTCTTTTATTATAACACTCTATATAATCATGAAAAGAGTTAACGGTCATTGGGTCATCAGATGACCCAATGACCTTATGTAAATTGTAAGCGCTTTACAAGTATTGACACAAATCAAAAGGAGGTTTTTTATTGTGAGCTTACTCGTTCTGTCACTCATTGCTCTGCTGCCTATTGTTACAATTCTAGTATTCTTGGTCTTTTTAAACTGGCCGGCAAGCCGCGCTATGCCAATCGCTCTTGTTGTTACTGCACTCATTGCCATCTTCGTCTGGGGAACAAAAGGAAATATTGTTGCGGGTGCCGCATTTAATGGGCTGATCACTGCATTGGAAGTAATATTCATCGTGTTTGGAGCGGTGCTGCTGCTCAACACTATAAAAGAAAGCGGCGCGATCCATACGATTCGCAACGGCTTCATATCAATTTCTCCTGACCGCCGGATCCAAGCTATCATCATCGCGTTCTTATTCGGTTCTTTTATAGAAGGTGCCTCTGGATTCGGAACACCGGCCGCGGTCGCTGCACCTCTCTTGGTTGCCGTCGGTTTTCCTGCACTGGCCGCCGTTATGGTGTCGCTCGTTATTCAGAGTACCGCTGTTTCATTCGGGGCTATTGGAACTCCCATCCAAATCGGTGTATTCACGGGGCTGGGGGATCAGCCTGCAGTAATGGCTGCACTGGACAAAGTCGGAATGACTTTTCCGGAGTATCTGCTGCAAATCACCGCCAACACCGTATTGATTCATGGCGTGGTCGGCTCGTTGATTCCGTTGTTCCTGGCAGCTTTGTTAACTCGGTTCTTCAGTCCTGCCAAGTCGTACCGTGAAGGATTTAAAGTATGGAAATTTGCTCTTTTTGCGGGATTGGCCTTCACCATACCTTACTTCTTGATTGGAATTACTCTTGGGCCTGAATTCCCTTCTTTACTCGGTGCATTGATTTCATTACTCATTGTTGTGCCCGCAGCTCGCAAAGGGCTGTTTATGCCGAAAGCAGAGGACACGTTTGATTTCCCGCCTCGTGCACAGTGGGAAGAAAATTGGTTTGGCAAGCTGAATCACGAAGCAGCCAAACCATTTGAAGAGAGCAGGAAAATCTCCATGCTGAACGCTTGGATGCCGTATGTCGTGCTGGCCGGTTTACTTGTCCTGTCTAGAACGATGGAACCCTTAACAAATTTATTGAAACACCCTGCGCTCACTTTGAAATTTGAAGACACATTTGGTTCAGGTATTACGACTGTATCGACTCCTTTGTTCCTTCCGGGCTTCTTTTTCATCATCGCTTCATTATTCGGCTACTTCTTGCACCGGATGAAGCCTAAAGAATATGCAATGGCCTGGAAAAATTCATTTGTAACTGCTGTTACTGCCGGTGTTGCCTTAATTTTTGCCGTGCCGATGATCAAGGTTTTCTTGAATACATCTCTTGCTGCCGGCAAAGTCGCAGTGGATAATGCGGCACTCGCCGGGCAAAATATGCCGCTTGTGCTGGCGGAAAGTGTCTCTGTCATCACTGGAGAATTCTGGCCGCTCGTTGCTCCGATTGTCGGAGCACTCGGCGCATTCATCGCAGGCAGCAATACATTCAGTAATATGATGTTTTCTCTGTTCCAGTTTGGTACAGCCGGCAATATAGGGCTCGATACAGCACAGGCGGGTATTGTTGTAGCTATGCAGGCTGTCGGCGGCGCAGCCGGAAATATGATCTGTGTGCATAACGTGGTTGCCGCTTCTGCAACGGTAGGACTGATCGGCAAAGAAGGATTGCTGATCCGACGTGTGCTATTCCCGCTCAGTTACTATTTATTGACCGCTGGTTTTTTTGGAATGGCATATATCCATGGCTTCCTGAATATCTGGCTGATCATTGCGATCGCCATCGCGGCGGCGTACATTTTCAAAATGGCGACAGATAAACAAACATTATCCGGAGAAACATTACGTCAGCCATCATAATAGCAATTAATAATAAAAGAGCCCATAACGGCTCTTTTTGTTTTGCATTTATCGTTCTTAATAATGAATACTCTCCACCTTCATGCATATACGGCACTCTCTATGCGATAAAGTTTCCTTATATTCATGAGTACATTCCGTTTGCAGTCGGTGCAGTTGTTCTTCTAAATGACGCAGACCGTGGCGTTGTACAGCTATATGACGGACTAACTGTTTTACTGCAGACAATTGTTCCACTCCTCATCAAAGATAAATTTCTGCACCGGCTTTTTTAAATTCCTCCGCTTTCTCCTGCATTCCCTGTTCAATCGCCAGCTTCTCTTCCAAACTGTTTTCATCTGCATATTTACGTATGTCATGTGAAATACGCATGCTGCAGAATTTCGGTCCGCACATCGAACAGAAGTGAGCGACTTTCGCACCTTCAGCCGGCAGCGTTTCATCATGATATTCCATTGCACGTTCAGGATCCAAACTCAAATTAAATTGATCTCTCCAACGGAACTCAAAGCGCGCTTTTGACAGTGCATTATCGCGTTTTTGCGCATTCGGATGACCTTTTGCCAAGTCTGCAGCGTGTGCGGCAATCTTATACGTGATGACACCCTCCCGAACATCGTCTTTATTCGGCAGTCCGAGATGTTCTTTCGGCGTCACATAACACAGCATCGCCGTTCCGAACCAACCGATCATCGCCGCGCCGATTGCGGACGTGATATGATCATAAGCCGGCGCGATGTCTGTTGTCAGTGGACCTAATGTATAGAAAGGGGCTTCCTGACAGATTTCCATTTGCTTATCGACATTCTCCTTAATCAAATGCATCGGTACATGACCCGGTCCTTCAACCATTACCTGCACATCATGCTCCCAGGCAATCTTCGTCAATTTACCCAGCGTTTCAAGCTCCGCGAATTGTGCCTCGTCATTGGCGTCCGCAATCGATCCGGGACGCAAGCCGTCTCCAAGTGAAAAAGCAACATCATATTGTTTCATAATTTCACAGATTTCCTCAAAATGTGTGTAAAGAAAACTTTCTTCATGATGCAGCATGCACCATTGCGCCATGATTGAACCGCCGCGCGAGACGATACCTGTCACGCGATTCACTGTCATTGGTATATAACGAAGCAGCACTCCTGCGTGAATTGTGAAATAGCTGACACCCTGCTCTGCCTGTTCAATCAATGTATCGCGGAATACTTCCCATGATAGATCTTCGACTTTGCCATTCACCTTTTCGAGTGCCTGATATAAAGGAACCGTTCCAACCGGCACAGGTGAATTGCGGATGATCCACTCGCGAGTTGTATGGATATTCTTTCCCGTCGATAAATCCATGATATTGTCTGCACCCCAGCGAGTTGCCCACGTCATCTTCTCCACTTCCTCTGCTATCGAGGAGGATACCGCTGAATTTCCGATATTTGCATTGATCTTTACGTGGAAGCGGCTGCCAATAATCATCGGTTCCGCTTCAGGATGATTAATGTTGGACGGAATGATCGCCCGGCCCCTTGCCACCTCATCGCGCACAAGCTCCGGCTCTACGCCTTCACGAATCGCTATAAACTCCATCTCCGGGGTGATCATTCCTTTTCTTGCGTAATGCATCTGCGTAACATTCTGACCTTTTTTCGCTCTCAAGGGCTTACGCTTCAGCAATGGAAACTGTGCATCATTCTTCATTTGTTCCAATGAACGAAACCCGTTATCCTGAGGCTGCACTTGCCGCCCTTCGTATTCTTCCGTATCTCCGCGTTCCTCAATCCAATTTTTCTTAATGGCTGGAAGTCCCTTTTGAATATCGGCCTTATAGCCTGCTTCTGTGTACTTTCCGCTCGTATCATAGACGCGAAACGGTTCATTTGGAAACTCCCCTTGATCCGTCACGGTAGGCGATAATTGAATTTCCCGCATCGGTACGCGCAAGTCCTCCCGGCTGCCTTGGATATAAACTTTGCTGCTGGCCGGAAAACAGCTGTGAATGTGAATCTCTTCTGTCGTTTGTTTCATTTTGTCATCGTCTCCTTTTTGAGGGCAGACCATGACTCCATCCGAGTAAAGGGAATCAGCGACAAAAAAGACCAGATCCGTAAAAGGACCTGGTCTTCAAAAACGCATAAATAAACACGCTGATTGAAAAATGAAAACTTCCCTACGCTGGTACGAGCCAGATCAGGTCCAAAGAGTTCGGAATGCATACAGTCATTCCATCTCAGTCCAGTCACGCCGGACACCCCTAGTTATGATTATTGAATTGTCGAACAACTACAGTGTAGCACAGTCTTTTTCTTTGTCAATAAGAGGAGCCGAGCGTATTTTGCTCTAAACGAATCAAATGTTCTTTCCATTGCGGGCCGTCCCGATAACCGGACAGGCTTCCGTCTTTTGCGATGACCCGATGGCAGGGAGTCATCAGCAAAAGCGGGTTTTTTCCAATTGCGGATGCGACTGCACGGACAGCGGCAGGACGTCCGATCTGTTCTGCTATCTCTGAGTAGGTAACCGTTTTCGCATAGGGAATCGCACGCAGCGCTTTCCATACAGTCAGTTGAAATGGCGTGCCGATACAGTCAATCGGCGAATCAAATTGTTGTGCTTCGCCAGATAAATACTTCTTTATTTCAACAGCACTTGCAGCTAATCTGTCAGTATCTTCTCTCATTTCCACCACGCCTGTCTGTTTAAACAGCCATTCCTTCATTCGCTCTTCGCTGTCCTCTGCAAGTCCGATATAACAGACTCCCTTTTCATTTGCAGCCAGTGTCACACAGCCGTCTTCTACTTCAAAACGCGTCCAATAAACCATCCCGCTCACTGCCTTCCGTTCAACCAAATAATTTCAATCCCACAGCACCTATGATAATCAATGATAAAAAGAATAATCTTTTCACACTTGCGGATTCCTTGAATATCAAAATTCCGGCAAGCACAGCACCGGCTGCACCAAGCCCGGTCCACACCGCGTAGGCCGTACTCATCTGTATTTCACGCATCGCCAGCGAGAGAAATATAAAACCAAAACCAAAAACACCGACGATCAGCAGCAGCCGTTTCACTGTGCGTTTCTGTAAATAATAATTAATGCACATAACGCCAAAAATCTCACCGAGACTGGCGATTGCCAAGTAAAACCAAGCCATCGTCAGCTGCCTCCTTCCGCTTCATCCGTCGTCAATTTAATACCGACAACGCCGATCACAATGAGCCCGATGAATGACAGCGTAATCCAAGTGAAGCCTGCATGAAAGACGAGGATATCGACTAATAAAATAGCCGCAGCACCCGATCCTGTAAATACAGCATACACTGTCCCTGAAGGCAGTTTTTCACATGCCTTGATGATAAAATAAAAACTAAAAATAATCGCTGCACCGGTTCCTGTCCATTGCAGTGCAGTCTCGGAGTAGCGTAAGCCAACGACCCAGAAGATCTCTACTACCGCAGCCAGCGCTACATAGCTCCAAGCCAAAATAAACTTCCCCTTTCATTTGCTGTATATTATCTATCAGTATAGCAAAAGTTTGAGGTGAACGAGAAAACACTGCCGCTCTTACAAGTATGCTTGCATCTGCTGTTACCGCATGATAGAATGAATCTGTCAATAGTTTTGCTTATATTGTGAATATTCTTATCGAGAGAGACGGAGGGATAGGCCCAAAGAAGTCTCAGCAACCAGCCTTATGGCATGGTGCTAATTCCAAGGGTGATACCGCCTTGAAGATGAGAATACGAAAAACAAACTAGTAAGTTCGAGGGCCTATTCGAAATGAAGAGGGCTTTTTTTTATTTTTCTAAGGGGGATGAATATTCATGACAAACAACGGATTAGAGACAAGATTAGTCCAGCTGGGGAATAATAGTGACGAAAAAACCGGCGCGATTAATACGCCGATTTACTTATCGACAGCTTATCGCCATGAAGGCCTTGGATTGTCGACAGGATATGATTACTCACGGACCAAGAATCCCACACGGTCAATTTTGGAAGACGGAATCGCTAATCTGGAATCGGGCGACCAGGGATTCGCCTGCAGTTCGGGGATGGCGGCAATCCAGCTGATTCTTTCTTTATTCAAATCAGGAGATGAAATCCTGGCACCTGAAGATTTATATGGCGGTACGTACCGTTTATTCGAGCAGTACGAAAATATGTATCAAGTCAAATCCCGCTATCTGACATTTGAGGATGTTTCGGCTGTAGAAGCAGCCATCAATAAAAACACAAAAGCGATTTTCTTAGAAACGCCGACTAATCCGCTTATGATGAATATTGACATCAAAACCTACGCAGATATCGCAACTAAACATAACTTGCTGTTAATCGTAGACAATACTTTCCTGACACCCTATTTCCAAAGACCGATTGAGCACGGCGCAGATATCGTCATTCACAGTGCCACGAAATATATCGGCGGACATAATGATGTACTCGCAGGTCTTGTCGTGGCGAAAGGGGAAGCACTCTGCGAAGAGCTGTTTGAGAATCACAATTCAATCGGAGCAACCCTTTCCCCATTTGATTCCTGGCTTGTTGTACGCGGACTGAAGACTTTGCATTTACGCATGAAACAGCATGATGCAAATGCCAAAGAAATGGTTGCCTATCTGGAAAAGGAGCCTCTGGTCGTTGACGTACTCTATGCAGGGATAGGCGGAATGCTGTCCTTTCGCGTGCAAAACAGTGATTGGATCAGCCCGTTCTTAGAGAGTATGAAACTGGTATCATTCGCAGAAAGTCTTGGCGGTGTAGAAAGCTTCATTACGTATCCAACGACACAGACACATATGGCAATTCCTTTGGAAGAACGAAACCGGCGAGGAGTAGATGACCGCCTCTTACGCTTCTCAGTAGGTGTAGAAGATATCGATGACTTGATTGCCGATGTCAAACAAGCTCTTTACGCAGCGAAAGAAATAGTCGAAGGTATGAAAGTAAAATAATGCTGATTCCTCTTGTGTAACTGCATGGGAGGAATTTTTTTATATAAAAAAGACACCCCATGGATGCCTCCTGCTAATTTACTGTGCTTGTTGAATCTTCTTCTTTTCTGCTGAATAAACAACTGCGGCCGGGATCGCGATAAAAGCAAGCGCCGCAATACCCGCCAGCATGCCTGCCCATTCTTTGCTTCCAAAAGAAAATCCGGCTGCGGCACCGAGTCCAACACCTGCAAATATTGCCAATGTAACCAACTTATACATTCAAGATTCCGACCTTTCAAAATGAATTCCAGCTAATCTGCTGCGTTAAGCATACGATTATTGAGAACTATTTTCAAGTAGAAATGAGAATCTTTTTCATTCGAGTGGAAAGAGCATTTTTGTTGTATGGAATTTGTCAGTATATATGCCCGACAGCACAAAAAAACCGCCCGGCGTTAGCCTTGGACGGTCTGTACTTGTACATATTACTTTTCCAACAATTTCAGTGATTCACGGTTAAATGCTGGAATATCATCAGGCTGACGGCTCGTTACGAGTTGATTCTGACAGACAACTACTTCCTTATCCGCATATTTCGCACCCGCATACTCCATATCTACGCGGATTGATTTATAGCCGGTTGCATCTCGTCCTTCAAGTGCTTTCGCTGTAATCAGCAGCTGCGGTCCGTGACAGATTGCAAACACAGGTTTATCTGCATCCATGAATTCCTTGGCGAATTTTACGAAACGCTCATCAGCACGCAAGATGTCCGGCGAGAAGCCGCCCGGGATAAATAATGCGTCATAATCTGATGAACTTGCATCATCGATAGCTTTGTCAATTTTGACCTTTGTATT
The DNA here is from genome assembly GCF_023707945.1 of Sporosarcina sp. NCCP-2331. Classification (NCBI taxonomy): domain Bacteria; kingdom Bacillati; phylum Bacillota; class Bacilli; order Caryophanales; family Caryophanaceae; genus Sporosarcina; species Sporosarcina sp. NCCP-2331. The sequence goes on along the minus strand of NZ_BRCD01000009.1, from coordinate 104,011 downwards.
TTCCTTCATACCTGTTACTTCAGAGCCTGCTTCCGCCCCGATCACTTCTACCTCATGACCCGCGTCTTTGTAAGCTTTTGCCGGTTTCGTATATTCTGAGTCCTCAAACATATCTCCCAGTACAGTTACAATTTTAGCCATATTGCCTACCACTCCTTATTAGATGTTCTAGTACTGCTATTCCACCGTTCAAAACATCTAAACATCGGTCAGCTAAGCTCGAGTTCTCCATCGTTATCCAAACGCGCCGTAATATTGGTTCCGTCTTTTGTGAAAACATGTTTGCGTGTACCTACCTGCACTTCTGTTCCTGCATAGGCCTTGCCAATCTTAATCCTTCCTGACGCACTTGTGCGAATCACTGTTTTCACCGGGCTTTCCGATCCCGCTTCCTGCATTACTATTTCCAGTGGCGCGGAAATTTCGCCGCCCCGGCATACGCCTTTAATTGAAACCGTCTGTGCCGCAATCAAATTGCTGTTATAAACACCCTTGGAACTGATTTCAATATGCCCATTGCTGTACAGCGTGCTGTTAATAGCGTACGGAACACTCAGTCTGGTCTGAGGGGAACTTTCGGTATCATATAACTGGACAAGAATCTGCGCATTTTCAATTAACAGCTCAAAATCTATCATATTCTGCAGATTTTCATTCAGCGGATTAATGAAAACATCGGACAGTTGTTTTGCCACTTCTTTCCATTCCTCGTCAATTGACTCGCCTTGTTCACGGACTTTTTGGATAAATTGTTTGTTTAGTTCTTCAAACTGCGCATAGCGTTTCTCCATCAGCAAGTAAATCAGCCGTTTCAATTCAGACGGACTCAAATCGGCTTCCCCCTGGCCACGAATGACAAAGATCTGATCTATCGCATCTTTAATCTGCACCAGTAAATGCGTAACATCCTTCATCAGACTAACCAATTCACCGATTGCTGCCTCTTGTTTGCCGACGCTGATTGTCGAGGACATCACATTCCCCCGAACCGATACCGATTTCATTGCATGGATTGTCGCTTTTGTCACAGATCCTCCTATATAGACGCCGCCTGTTGCTCCGACAAACATAGAAGGCATCACGTTTCCGCCAATTCGGACATCTCCTTCAAAACGGATATTCCCGCTTTCCAGATCAACTTCCCCCGGATGATTAAATTCATTATTCACTTCAATTTTCACTAATTTCTCCCGCCACTCAAGTGCAGGCTTTCCAGAAATCAGCGTCACAAGTTCTTGTTCAACCTGCTTGACATTTTTCCCTAACCGCAGTGTGATATCACGAACAGGTTTCACTGGAATTTCCTTGCCCAATAAACTTCTGCCGGGCGTCCCGGGCACTGGCAATATATGAGTCGCAATCACTTGTCCTTCTTTGACATTCGTAATGGCATTCATTTCACGGAAGTCTACTTTTTCTTCACTGTCGGGATCGAATTCTTCGTAACGTATGTGCACTTCCAGATCGCCGTCTGTTCCTTCCGCCGGCAGTGCTCCTTTTGCCACAATCAGTTCATAAGGTTTATCTATTTCCGTCACTTTTTTAATAGCCGGAAACAGCAGTCCTTGCTGAACGCCCATCATCTTCAGTTCGTTTACGATATCCTGTGCTTTCAAATCATTAGTGAATTCAGTTGTTTCTTCCACTTGTATCGCAATACGCTGAGCCCAAGAAGTATCTGCCAATGAACGTTGAATCTTTTTGCCCGGTGTGAATGACAGCAAGGCAATCATATCTTTTTCCATCAGCTGTATCGTGAATTTTGGTGCGATGACTTCATCCTGGATTGTTAAAGTCACTTCGTCTCCCGGCTGAATCAACGCGGGCTCCGTCTGTAATTCGCCGTTTATGTAGAGTGGTGCATTTTTATTTGGAATAATGGACGGCAGCCGGTCACCAGCGAAACGAAATTGGATTTCACCTTCGTGAATTCTAACGCCGCTTGTTTCTGTTTGCGAAGCAGTTTGAACTGTGGAACCAGCTGACTGACTTTTCAAGGCAAAGACTGTTCCTGTATCTGCATCATCCAATAAATTCGCAAGTTCTTCAATTTTCGTAAGCACCGGTTTTACTTTGGATTTTTCTTCCGTTTGCGTTTTACTTGTCACAGTCACTTCAGCAGATACTTTACGCAAACCCATCAGACGTCTGCCTGGATTCGTCAGTATTTCTACATCGACCTGTTCCTTAGTCAAACCCAGCATAGCCAACGCTTGCTGGATCGCTTCTTCTACCGTGTTCGCCTGGACCGTCACTGCCTTTTTCAACACGCCCACCCCTGTCTATATTCCTGATACTTTTATAGTACCATATTGGATGGGCGGCTTTAAAAAAATATTCCAATTATGACAAGTGCTGCGATAATTAAACCGCCTACTGTTTGGACCATTTCTGTTGTTACCATAGGTTTCTTTTGGAAGACATCAATTAATTCGATGTCTTCGCGAAGCTGCTTCACCTCTTTGCGCAATTCTTCCACTTCAGAATTCAAAGCAGTGATTTCATGTGATTGTTTTACTGCCAGCTCATGTTTTTCCAAAGACGTATCATTTGTTTCCATAATAACTCCGCCCCTCACCGTTTCTTTTCTATACGTTTATGCGAGACGTTTGGTTTCATGCACAGGAAATATTCTCCATTGCATTATCAGGAAGCGGGGTGTATTATAGATTTACAAGCTGTATTGTTCGTATGTACATTAAGTTTTAACCTTTAAGCTGTAACAGGGAGTTTATTACGAAACGGGAATGGCATGCCGGGTTCCTTTTCAGCAATCCGGACATACAGGAACGTTTTCCGCAAACACCCACTTGGAGAAGTGGTGGTTTAAAACTTTCTATGACTAAACTACGGCAAAGACGGCTTCTATAAAGACAGAAAACACCTTCCATCCCGGAAGGTGTTTTTGTGTTCCGTTAACTGTGCAGCACTGCAGCAAGCTTAAGTATTTATCCGTTGAATGGGCTGTATCAGGTAATTGCTTGTACATTCTTCCCGCTCTCTTTTAACCTAAACTGAAGACTTCATTTTCTTATTCATTGAAAGCCTTTTCAAACTTCAGGTATACTATTCAATAATAAATAAAATGGAAGCAGATGAGGTGAAGTATTATGAAACTGTTTACATGGACAGCGCCACTCGGAGAAGCAGGCAATCTGCCGGAAGAATCCCGCGCGCTTTTATTAAATAACGACGAGGAAGTATTAGTGCTGCAGGAAGCAGAGGCGACTGACTTAGACGATGCTACTGAATATGAGATCCTGGATCAGAGCGGTGACTTGCCTTCCGGCCGTTTTGCAGTTCTGAATAATATACCGGTTTCTGAAGACGGACGGGAGATTTTTGAACAGCGTTTTAATAACCGGGCACGTTTAATCGAAGCGGAACCAGGATTCGTAGCGATTCGTGTGCTGCGTCCAGTTGAGTCGGATACGTATGTAATCTTGACAATGTGGGAAGACGAAGAATCATTTACCAACTGGCAAACTTCGCAAGCCTACGGAAAAGCGCATGCAAAACGCGGCGCAGGAGAAGGTGTCGATCAGCGCCCGAATATCTTTCCAAGAGCTTCTTTTGTGACAACTTATAAAAAGTAATGCATAAATAATGGATTTCCGCAGAAACTACTCTTGAAAACCAATATGATGTAAGGAGTGGGTTTCTTGGGTATTTTAGACGGCAATCCAAAAGATGAACCAATGCATTATGGGGAAGTGACGGCTGTTTGGTCTTTCATAGGTGCTAACAACGGGTTGGTCAGCGGCTATGAAGCCTTTATCAACCATGCCGAAGATGCAGATTTAATCAACTTGCTGGAAGAGGCAGTCAAGATGATGAAAGCAGAGAATAAGGAATTCGGAAAATTACTGAAAGCGAATGGCGTTACGCCTCCTCCCGCTCTGCCCGAAAGACCGAAAGCAAATCCGGAAGAAATTCCTGCCGGCGCACGCTTCATGGATCCCGAAATCAGTGCAGCGGTTTCCATCAATGTCGGGCAAGGTCTCGTTTCTTGCAGTATGGCGATGGGACAGTGCATCCGGGAAGACATTGCGGTCATGTTCGCGAAATGCCATATGGAAAAGACGGCATTCGGAGCAAAATTGCTGGAGTTGAACAAATCAAAAGGCTGGATTATCCCTCCTCCGCTTCATTTAACATGAGCTGATTGAGGCTCCGTTATGCATTCTTGCATAGCGGAGTTTTTTTTATGGTGCAATGCAGCATTTTTTACCACTCATAAGACTTCATTATTTGCACAATCTACAGGTGTAGATGTCATAGCATCTAACAACCAAAAAGGAAGTGCATACAATGAGTAAACAAAACGATCGTCAGCGTCAAGACCAGAACAACCAGCGTCAGCAGCAGAACAACAAACAGCGTCAAAACGACCAGGCAGAGAATATGGAGTTTGGAGAAGAATTCAACTTTGACCAAAAGCGTCAAAATCAAAACAATGACAATAATAACCAGAACAACGAACGCCGTAATAATCGTAAATAATAGGACAAAAACACAAAAATCGTTTTAAAATGTACCCTGTAAGATAGACATGTTAAAAATGTCTATCCTATAGGGTATTTTTATGTTTTTTTAAAAAACACAGAAGTCTAACAAAGTTACACTTTATTGAATCGTTCCTGTGCTTTGAAGCTTCACTTCAACATTCACATTAAACTTCAAATCGGGATATGCCTGTCGCCATGTTTCTGCTAAATGATCGTGGCTAAGACGTGTTGCCCGATAATGCAGGCCAAATCCGAAGGGATCTACTTGATGTTCCTGCATCCTGTTAAGCAGCCCAAGTATTTTCTTCTTTACTTCTTTTGAAGCAAAATGGTTATACTCATCCAACTTTGCTATTGAAAGAGTCTTATCTGATTCACCGATTACTCCAACCATCTTAACGTCCATATCGATTGCTTGAGGCACGTTATTATTTGTTATAATTTGGTAATTCATCTTCACTCTGCTGATATTCAAAAGAAGTCTTTTATCACCATTTTTTACTTTATAGGAAAAACCATTTGCGCCTCTAAACAGCGTATTGTAATATTTCGTCTCATCATGATCAAGTGTAAGCGGATCTTTTTTCTTATCGACTACGATGGTTTTATTAACAATTAATTCTGTTTGATCCTTATTTGTTTCTATTAAAGGCAAAACAGCATTCAACCCTTCGGTAAAAAAATCTCTGCGAAATTGGAATAAGTATGTGGTCGTAATATAAGGACTTTCTGTTCCATCCGTCCCAAAGAAATTGAACATAGACACCGATGCAGGCGCCTCTGTGTCCGGCTGAACTTTTAATATTTCCTCAGCAGATGATTTTGCTCCTGCTACATAAGCAATAAACTGGATGTCACCACGCCTGATAAAATAATCCATAAAGGTTTTCATATGGTCTGTCAGCAAATCCTCATGAATTACAATGGTCTTCATATGACCGAATTCTAATACTTTATCCGCATGCGTTTCCAGCATCCTAATTATTTCGCCAATGGATTCCCCTTCTTTTGATAAGTACGTAAAATTGGGCTTCGTTGTTTCTTTAATCGCACCAAACGGTAAAGCCACCTTTAACGTCACTTTATACCCTTCTTCTCCATTTGCAGCAGGATCCACACCAATCGCTGAAACGAATAACCGTTTATCAATGTCCTTAAACGCACAGCCCGATAACAGAATCACCGTACTTAACATAAAAACCATACCGAATAACTTGATAGCAAAGGAGCTCTTATGTTCCACGTTTCGCCCTCCTGTTTACGATCATGAGCAGAACTGTAAGTCCGCTGAAAACAACCGGAAGAGAATTAAAATAATATCCGGTATAGAGAAATAAATCGTATTCCGTTTCTTGCACCGTAAAGAAAACAGCAACCGACCAAAATACTGTGACCATTATAGCTTTACTATAATTTTTCCGTTTCCCTTTAGGCAGCTTATCCACTCCGAATGTGCTTTGAAAAAGCTTATAAGCCACATGCCAATGAATAAAGATATTCAAAAATGCTATGGCCAGAAAATTCAATAAGAAGAGAAATGTCACACGTTCAATGACTCCAAATTTCATTCGCATGGAATCACTGGTAGAAACCCATGGGTAAATGAAATCCTCTATCTTGTCGAATCCTAAAATACCGATTGGGATCAAATAGGTAGTCGTCATGATGAATAAACCCAATAGAAAAATAACAAGAGCCTGCTTCCATTTGAATACCAATTTCTTTTTCATCAATGAATTGAAAATAACCAAGTCAAACGCACCGATAAATAAGTATGCCGCCGCCGCGAAAGTCGTATAGGAAGGAACTTTATGTGTATGTGTCAATGCAAGACTTACTTGATCCCAATCTAGTTGCTCAGTGAAATATGTTTTCATGATAAAAAAGAACACGAAAGGCAATAGGATTACAAATATTAGTTCCAAGGAAAATAACACATTGCGGCTCTGCATAAGAATGCCAAATGTAAGGATTAGAACGAACGATGCTAAGATTACATAGATTGACATTTCCGGTGTAAGAAAGCGTGATAGGATCGCAACATAAGCAATCAGTGTCTGGAGTCCCGCAATATACCAAATGACGCCGAGAATAAATAGAACCGGGGTACCTATCCACCTACTCAAGTACAGGCTGAATAGTTCAGGTACACTTTTACCCGGAAAAGCCTGAAGGCATTTGATGAGCACCCAAATTGCAAAGACACCGTAGAACAAAGCAAGGATCATTGATAGAACTGCCCCATCTTCACTTTCGGACAGCAAAATCCTCGGTATAGACGCGATAATATTGGCTACCATGTTGGAAATAATCAAAAAGTAGATAAAGCGGCTCATTTCTGCTCCACCTTTAATTCTTCACGCCTGCTCTGCCAGAACATCCGCAAATACGGTTCCCCCATACTGTCTTTATTCGCCAGGTATAAGATCAATCCAAGCAATCCTAAAAGCACCCCTGCCAATCCGAATAATGTAGCGTAAACCAAAAGCAGAAAACGGCATATTCTTACGGCATAACTTAATTCACTGATGGGGATGACAAAGGTTGAAATTGCCACGAGAGAAACCACGATAACCATAATATTTGAAGTCAGGGCTGCATCGACAGCAGCAGTGCCTAAAATCAACCCGCCGACTGTTGTGGCTGTGGCACTGACCATCGTGGGCAGCCGCAAACTTGCTTCTGTCAGCAACTCGATAAAAATCAGCATGAAGAACACTTCGGCAAACGACGGATAGGGCACACCGATTCGGCTTGCAGCCACTGTCAACGCCAGTTCTGTCCGAAGTACATCCGGTGTGAATGAAGTTACTCCGATATAAATGGCCGGCAGAAAAATTGCGGCAAACAATCCGCCATATCGCAAAAATTGAATGGACTTGACGACCCAGAAAGAATAGTAGTTATCTTCCATTGAGATCATCAGATCAAAAAACACAATTGGTGCAATGATGGCGTTTGGACTGCCGTCTACCATGATGATCACTTTCCCGGCATCCATATTATGAATTATACGATCGGGCCGTTCGGTCAACAGACTTGTTGGAAACAGACTGCGTTTTTTATTATTAATATAATACTGCAAATCTGCACTGGCCTGAACAAGCTCCACATCTAGTGACTGCAGACGTTTTTTTATGTTTTCCAAAAGCCCCGGACGTACACGTTCTTTATCATACAACAGGGCAATAGACCGATTGGAGCAATCCTCCAGCTGCATCGTTTCGATAATTAAGGAAGGCTGATGATAGCGCTGCCTCATCAAGTTTAGATTCGTTTCAAGACTCTCACTGAGCCCTAAGATCGGTCCGTGAATCGTTTGTTCTACTTTTGCCTCTTGTACAGCATTAGCCGCCACCATCTTAAGTTCCAGTAAGGTCATTTCTTTACCAATCATCACAAAGACGTTTCCCTTAGTGATTTCAATCAGCACTTCTTCGTCCCCTGTCGGCATGGCAGTCTCATAAGGCAATGATTGAATGTACTCGGAAAAATTATATTCCGTTGAAATTTCATAAAACGGTTTGACGACGATCTCTTGTAATTGCATCATATCGACAACGCTTTTTAAAAATAGTAAATGAACTGTCTCGTCTTTTCTTTTCAACGTCTTTTTCACAACATCAGCAGAAGGTGCCAATTGTTTAGCGAGCCGGTTGATATATAAAAGTGCTGCAGGTTTTTCCGTTTCATCCAAGCCGATCACTTCCTTCATACGAATATTATTCGCTGTAGATTAGGCTGTCCTTTTTGAAAGGAACTTAATCATAAATGAAGGACTTTTTACACTTTATTTCCTTGACATTGCATAATTATTTACAAATATATTTTAATTCAAGTGTTTTAGATGGAGGTAAATTGGCCAAGATGAGTAAAAGCATCGATTTTCAGTTCAGGAAGGAGGAGTTATAGATGAATTTAGCAGCCATCGGAGTTCCGGGATTAATTATCATTTTGGTCATTATCCTGATTTTATTCGGGCCCCGTAAATTGCCGGAAGTCGGTGCGGCAATCGGGAAGACGTTAGCAGAATTCAAGAGATCTGCGAAGGACATTATGGATGACGAGGAGGAGCCGAAGAAAATTGAGACACAAGAGCAGGTGAAATAAATGACAGCCAACACACAGGAAAAACCCCCAAATGAACTGAGTACGACTGAAGTGACAAATCCCACTAATAAAAAGGAACCGACGCTTGTAGAACATTTAACCGATCTCCGAAAGCAACTGATTAAGAGTACGGTTGTTTTTTTAGTCTTTTTCTTCGGTGTGTTCAGCACGATCAACCAGTGGTTTCCGTATGTAACAAAAGGGCATAAACTCATTGTTTTGAGCCCGTTGGAAATTATTACGTTTTATATGTCGATTTCAGCAGCAATTGCATTCGGCTTAGCTCTGCCTTTTGTCTGTCACTTTTTATGGCAATTTGTAAAGCCCGGGCTAAATGAAAAGGAAAGCCGTTTTCTCAGCCTGTACTCGCCTTTTATGTTTATTTTATTTGCAGGAGGATTAGTTTTTGGCTACTACGTCGTCAATCCGCTGAGTTATAATTTCTTAATTTCACTCGGTGCAATGAATTTTGACGTGATGATTTCTGCGCAGGAGTATGCACGATTCCTATTACTGACGACTATGCCGATCGGGCTGCTGTTCGAATTACCAATGGTCACACTGTTTTTGGCAGCAATCGGGCTGCTGACAGGCGAGACGATGAAGAAAGTGCGTAAGTGGTCTTATATCGTTTTAGCTGTCGTATCCGGACTGATTACACCCCCGGATTTCATCAGTCAGCTCATCGTTTTGGTGCCAATGATCTTACTTTACGAGGGAAGTATCCAACTCGTAATTTATACAGAAAAGCGTGCACGTACGAAAGAATCAGAAAAAAGCCAATCAGCGATCTGATTGGCTTTTTAGAGTTTTACTCATTCCAACGACTGTGGCCCTGCTTAATCCAGGAAGAAATCGTGACGGTTCGTGCACCCTGATATCTGACTGCATCTTCCACTTTTTCAATCATGTGATTTTCTGTGTCCACTGTCACACTTGCACCATACGGATTCCCGCCCGCTTCAAAAAGTGAAGGGTCTGAATATCCTGGCGCTGCAATAATTGCGCCCCAGTGCATCATCGTTGTATAGATTGCTTTAATCGTTGATTCCTGTCCGCCGTGAGGGTTATCTGCTGAAGACATTGCACTCACGACTTTATTAACCAATTTGCCTTTAGACCATATACCGCCGGTCATATCTAAAAACTGCTTCATCTGTGAAGGTACGTTACCGAATCTGGACGGCATACTGAATATAATTGCATCCGCCCATACCAGATCTTCCACTTTTGCAACAGGCACATCTTTCGTCGCTTCTACATGTGCCTTCCACGCTGGATTGGAATCGATTGCTTCTTCAGTTGCCAACTCTTCAACACGCAATACTTTAACTGCCGCGCCAGCTTGCCGGCCGCTTTCCGCTGCCCATTTCGCCATTTGATAATTCGTACCGGTCGCACTGTAATAAATTACCGCTAAATTCACACCAGCCATTGTTATATCACTCCTACAATACTTATCTACTGCTTATAGATACCCATTTATCGTCGATAACTAACATGCTGGCTATCTAACATGTATGAAGAGAAAATTACATAACATATGGGAATGAGTTCTTGAAAAGGAGGCTTAACAATGTACCGTCATCCTTATTTTCATCACCTTTTCTATCCTTTATGGGCGTCCATTCCCGCACAAGCTGTAAATGATACGGGACATTATCCACCCATTGATACGAGAAGGTTTCAATCTTCTGCCAATGAATTTCATCAGCTTCTAAAACAATCGGAATTATTGCTCACCCAGATTCAGCAGTCACCAGAATTCGCAAAAGAGTTAATGGAGGCTGCTCAGCAATCCGATCAAGCGAAAGTGGATCAACTGGTCGCGTCTGTTGATGAAACAATTACTGTTGAATCTCATTACACACCTGACGGGATTCAATTGAAATATACGGACAGGAAGGGTGTGTGCTGTGTGTTGACGGTTGGACTTGGCTGGTGAAATAACGAGGGAGGAAATTTCCAATTACTAGTAAAAGTTAAGTTTGCATATTATAGAATACGTAAAAGCTAGAGCACTATTTGTAAGCGCTCTAGCTTTGTCTATATATTGAAACAAAAATTTACTGGTTGCCATACTTACTTTATCTCAAATGTTGGCGGTTCTTTTTTACTGCAATTCGCTTTGTAATGCTTCAACTTCCTTTTTCGATAGCTGAGTAGCAGCGATAATCGCCTCTAACGCTAATTTTTGCTTCAGCAAATTGCGAGCAATACTTTTTCGCGCTTCCAGTATACCTTCTTCTCTGCCTTGTATCCTCTCCAAATCAAAGGCATTATAAATTGTGGGCGAGGCGTTGTCCTTGTTATATAGTTCCATAAGTTTTTTCTCCTCTCCAAGTAGCGGGTAAATAGATTGGAATAGCTGTTGCTCGAGTTCTTTCGGAAGCTTCAGCAAATAATCGACAAAATGCAAGACGGCCTGTACTGACAGGCGAGAATAGCTTTGGTTGCGAATTAATTCTCTCATAAGCTGGCTTTTAAAAACATAACGCTTCTGTTCTTCATTATCTGTTTTATGCAAGTATTTTGCCGCCAAAATAATTTTACTGAACAAGCTATCGGAATGACGCAGCATATCGTCATCATAATCAAATACTTTACAAATAGTATACTCATAATTAAGCGTTGTGCCAAAAAATCATATTGAAAACTTTTCGGATAATTATTTTCATAAGGAGAAGTCATAATAGCCAAGGCCGCAATCTTCTTTTCATATCGATCAAAAATGCGATAGAAGTATTGGAACATACGTTTAGAAAAATCTTCTTCATTCACGCCTTGCACTTCAATATGAATAAGAATCCATTGTTCTCCTCCCTCTATGAGATATACTTTCACCAATTGGTCTGCTGATCGACGACCTTTTTTCCTGTCTGCAACTTCTTGAAACAATTCTTGTTGAAGAAAATCCGGTTTTTTAGTAAACTCTACTTGCTCATACAAGTCTGGAGCAAAAAAAAGTAAAAAGTCTTCGAATAACTCACCAATAACTTTCTTCCAAAGACCATCTTGATCCACTGTGCGTTCAGCATAATCAGATGGTTTTTCCATGATATATAAGGCACCCATTTACGCATCTGCACCTCCCTCATATTGTTGAATCATTTACAAAAACAACATTATCTTATTATTCAATCAATTCTAACACAAAGGAACATATGTTTCAATCATTAAAAAACTTTTATAACATCGATATTACGATGCTACAAAAGCCAACAATCAGTTTAATTTCTTTGTCCTTTATCTTCAAATAATGAATCCACCAATTCCCAGAATTGCGAAGCGGCTTTTGAAACCCTTTCCTCTTTTGTTTTGATCAAAACGGGCTCCACACGGAAATCAAACTGTTTTAATTCATAAATTTTCACTTGTTCCATTGGCACCGCATACGCTACTCTCGGAATAATGGACAGACCCAGCCCCTTACTTACCATTGCAATTACGGTCGTCAAATCCTTACTTTCAAGCACGATCTCAGGTGTCACATCCTCTGCGTCAAAGGCCCTTAGAATGTTCTCATAATACGAATGCCCTTCCATTGCGCCAAGCATAATAAATGGATGGTTCCCGATCTCCTTAAATGTCACTTGATCGGATGAGAACACATTTCCCCACTCGCGCGGACTGACTACTACATATTCCTGTTTTTCCAATGCCTTCACAAAATAGTCTTCACTGTGGTCTAAACGAAGCAATAGGGCAATTTCAATTTCTTTTCGATTCAGTTTTCTCAGCAGTTCTTCTGAATTACCCTTCTCAATACTGATTTTAACATTCGGAAATTTCTCCCGGTACATGCTGACATAGTCAACGAGCAAGCTCAAACAAGCCGACGACACGCCAATCTTAAGAGTACCGGCACTGCCTTGTTCAATTTCTTCGATTTGCTGCTTAATATCTTCCATAGTGGACAGCAGTCTTTCTGCATATTGAAAGAGCACTTCTCCAGTTTCAGTGAGCTCCCATTTTTGACGGTAGCGGTGAATTAATACAGTCCCCAGTTCCGTCTCCATTTTCTTCAATTGCTGACTGAGAGGCGGCTGCGCTATGTGAAGAACTTCTGCAGCTTTTGAAATACTTTCCTGATTTACGATTTCCCTAAAATAATGAAGCTGTCTAATATCCATGGTCATCACTCCATCATATCTTATTCATATGTCGTTACTATTTATTATATATTATTCATATCATTGTTTCCATGATAAAATGAGTCTATAGAGTTTACGAAAGCAGAGGTTTTATCCCATTTATGAAAATTATCACAAAGCGAGTTACTTTATATGTAGCAGGGCTATTTTTATTATCTTTAGGCGTCAGTTTCTCCATTCAGGCAAGCCTCGGCGTATCTCCTGTATCTTCACTGGCTTATGCCATCTCTTTATCAGCAGGACTCTCCATTGGTATCACTACAGTATTGGCAAATATCCTATTTATCATCTTTCAGGTTATCCTAAATAAACGAATCGAGTTACGGGAGTTCGGAGTACAATTACTCATTGTATTTTTATTTGGTTTTTTTATGGACGCAACATTAGCTCTCGTCCAGATAATCCCTGCGCCTGAAACTCTTTTGGCGCGACTGGCTTTTTTGGGAATCAGTTTCTATATCATTTCGGCAGGTTTGCTGTTCTACTTCTCAGCGAAACTGACGCTGATGCCTTACGATGCACTGACATATGTTATCAGCGACCGTTTCAAAATGAAATTCAGTAAAGCGAAAATCAGCAGCGATTTGCTGAATGTTGTCATTGCAGGCGTCGTCTGCTTAATTTTCATTCGATCGTTTGGTTCCATTGGGATCGGTACGATAGCTGCAGCATATTTTATCGGAAAAATTCTCGGAAGATTGATGCCGCGTTTTCAAGAGCCGCTGCAAAAATGGATCTTTCTTGATAAGAAGGACCTGACAGCAGAAGAAAAAGAAGGATTCGAGCCTATCAAGATAGACTCTTGATTTTTAAATTCACATTTTCTTCACTTGTGCGAAGACGTGCAGTATGCTATTTTTATAGTCGAAAACAATATTCCATTACCCCTGTATAATCCCGATAATCTGGTTCGGGAGTCTCTACGGAACAACCTTAATTGTTCTACTATGGCTGGTACATTTCTTTTATTTACATGGGGGCATTCCAATTTATTTGGGATGCCCCTATCTTATTTTAGTTGTGGATCTTGTCTACTTTGTTGTTTCCGTATACGGCGGCGTAGGAAAAGGAGAACAAGATGGATATTTGGAAAGATATATTGGCAGCACTGAGCGGAGTATTGAATGCTTTGCCGCAAGGTCTGCTGGCACTGACATTCGGCTTTGCGTCCATACCTACAGCGCTTGCGTTTATGGTCGGAGCTTTCGGAAATGCAGCTACAAGCAATGTAGCAGTAATTTCCTACCAAGCAGAAACCATCACATTGGCTGGTACGATGGGGAAAAATATGAGAGAGCGCCTCTCCATGATTTTTTTCGGGGCTGCCATTCTATTTCTGATCGGACTCTTCGGTATTTTGGAATCCGTCATTGATTGGATTGGGCCTGTCATTACGACAGGTATGATGGCAGGAGTGGGACTGATGCTGTCTAAAGTAGCCTGGGATATGGCAAAAGCAGATCGTATTGTAGGTCTGACTTCCATGTTTAGCGCATTGATCGTCTATTTTGCAACGAAGGATTTAGTCTACACGATTACTGCATCCGTTATCTTATCGAGTATCGTCTACGCATTTATGAAGACAAAGAATCGTGCAATTACGGAGCGTCCTGCAGTGAAAGAAGGATTTCATTTACAAAAATTGCTAGTTAATCCCGCAGTTATACGCGGAGCACTTGCAATGGTTTGCTTGAATATCGGGGCGAATATTGCATTTGGTAAAATTAATGGAGAAATCGCCGGAGCAGATGTTAACGTTGACGTCATCACGATGATCAGCAGTTTAGCGGATATGGTATCCTCCCTGTTTGGCGGTGCTCCCGTTGAGATCGTCATTTCCGCTACAGCCAGCGCCCCGCATGCCGTCTGGTCGGGCATCTTGATGATGGTATTGATGGCCATCGTTTTAGTTACAGGGCTGCTGCCTAAAATTGGAAAGTTTGTACCGAGCGCTTCAATTGCCGGTTTTTTATTCGTACTCGGTGCGATTGTCACTTTACCGGGAAATGCGATTATGGCTTTGACTGGTGAAGGCGCTGAAAATGGCATCGTCGGCGGCATTACGATGGTCGTCACTGCTATTACGGATCCGTTTCTCGGCATGCTGTCCGGAATCATTGTACAATTTCTAATGAATCTGTTTGGATTTTAATGGAGGATGAATGAATTGAAAACATATATACTTGAAGTGGCTTCGTTAACAAGAGAACTTCCGATCATACCGATTTCCGATTCACTGAGCATCGCGAGCTTTGTTCTTCTGGGCGATACAGAGATGGTATGTATGGCAGCGCCTGAACTGGCAAAAAAGTTACCAGCCGTTGATGTACTCATTACAGCGGAAGCAAAAGGGATTCCCTTTGTCCATGAGTTATCCAAACATCTGAGCATGCCCCGCTATATCGTGGCCAGGAAATCTGTTAAAGCCTACATGGAAGACCCGCTGATTACTAAAGTGAATTCCATCACCACGCAAAAAGAACAGTTTCTTTGCCTTGACCGACTCGACGCGGAATTCATTAAAGGAAAACGCGTCGCATTGATTGACGACGTAATCAGCTCAGGTGAATCCCTGCGCGCCCTTGCAGAACTCGTGGATAGTGCGGGTGCTAATATCGTGGCAAAAGCTGCTATTTTAGCAGAAGGCGATGCTGCCGACCGTGAAGATATTATCTTCCTTGAGAAGCTGCCGTTATTTCCAATTGAAAAGTAAGCAGTTGAAGTTAGCCTGATTGAAGAACAGAGTTCGGTTGACGGGAAAAAACTGCTGGCATCCCGTGAAATAACAAGCAATTCAGCATGTTATTCAGAAAACGGATTGAAAACAAAAAAAGACAGAAAAACGCGCAGACTTTTGAGCCTGTGCGTTTTTATTTGTCCTATTTCCAAATAAAAAATTTGCAGTATTTGTTTTACAAATGACTGTGATTACATTTACTTATCAGAACTATTTCCACATAGTTTAAGCAATCCGAACTGTAAAGAGTTCGATTGGCCGTATCTCTTTATTCCTAAAACCGGCCCGATTACGGAAGACCCAATTTCAAGATAGTCTTGTTCCAATTTTAATGTTCTTTCACTTATTGTCCTCATTAATTTAAAGACTTCAACAAATATGTGTCAATCCCGTTTAGATTAACGCAACCCGTCACAGTAATAAAAGTGCAACCGCACATTGCAAAAGTAATAACGCCAATATAATATTTATTACTCGATAATGTTTGAAATATGTCTTTTGTAATAACCCGCCGAAAAATATCCAAGTCAGGGTAGCAATCGTACCTACTGTCGCAATAATCATTTCAAAGAATAAAAGCGTCCCCAGTGATGAGTAATAAGGTGTAATATATCCTGTTAATGCGGTAATTCCAAATAAAAATATTTTTACATTAACAATTTGCAGGACAAAGCCAATCCAAAAAGAGGGCTGTTTGTCAGACTTTTTATTGTCAGGCTTACTGATTGCAACCCCATAGGCAAGCCATAAAATATAAATAACTCCCGCATATGTAAGTACTTTCATAATTGGATTTATTAAGTTGTCTAATCCAAAAATAAAGAAGGCACATAACGCTTGTACAAAAAAATAACCGACAAAGATCCCGAAGTATAAAGGCTTTCCTTTTTTCCATCCATAATTCGTCATCGTATTTAATGCCAGAATATTACCCGGACCCGGTGTAAAAGCATTTATTAGTGCGTAGATAACAAATGAAAACAATACTTGAATTCCCATACAACATTCACTCTCCAATATAAATCATCAACATCCATAATTATAAGGGAGTTTCGCTGATATAGCATAATACTTAAAAGCCATATCCTGATATAACTAAAAGTTATAGCAAACTGAATGGGAAAACAAATTTTCATTTATAATTCCTGTTCAACCTTTTTTAATGCGTCCACATATATTTCACCAAGTCGCGATAACGTGACATCTCTATGCTGTATTATTCCTACACGTATAAGTTCATCTACATTAAGGGGAACAGCAATAATATCATCCCCATGAAGATACTTAGGAAAAACTCCCGAAGAAATGGTGTAACCGTCGAGACCAATCATAAAATTTACAATAGCTGCCCTATCACTTACTTTGATGCTTTTCTTCACACTTCTTGTACTTAAAATTTCTTCTGAAAAGTAAAAGGAATTGTATTCTCCTTGTTCAAAAGAAAGGCATGGGTATTCATCTAACTCATCCAAATTAATCGATTCTTTGTTGGACAATGAATGTCTTTTACTTATAAATACATATGGTTTTGCAGTAAATAGTTCTGAAAAGGTTAAGTTTCTTTCTTTTAACAGTTTTAATAATACAGATTCATTATAATTACTTAAATAGATTATTCCTAACTCACTTCGTAGATTTTTCACATCTTCAATAATTTCATAAGTTTTCGATTCTCGAAGTATAAACTCATATTCAGAAGCCCCAAATTCTTTTACAAGTTCCACAAAAGCATTGGCTGCAAAAGTATAATGCTGGGTTGAAACACAAAAGTGCTGCTTAGCTGGTTCTTCACTTAAATATTTTTCTTCAAGCATATTAAACTGTTGTAATACCTGTCTGGCATAACCTAGAAATTCCGAACCTTTATTAGTAACAGTAACTCCTCTATTCGTTCGAATGAATAGAGGAATTTTAATTTCCTTTTCTAATTCATTAATCGCTTTCGATAATCTTGGTTGGGAGATGTATAAACTTTTTGCCGCTTCATTTATCGATCCCTTACTCGCTACTTCCAATACATACTTTAATTGTTGTAAATTCAAACTGAACGCCACCTTTTCAAAGCACTTTCAAAATTACGCTAAAACAGAAAAAATGAATCTATATTTACATCGTTTCAGCAGTAATTTGAACACTTTTTCCACCTCAAAAAAACTCCAGTAATTTCACTCAATTACAGCATAGAACCTATTCCTTTTCACGCTCGTAATTGAACAAACTAATTAGCGCTCTCCGCAATTCTTGTCAATTCTTTACCACGGGAGATTATAAAGTCTCTCATATACTTTTCCAAAAATAACTTATCTGCGATAAATCCAATTGGTCCAAATGGAGACTTGTAATCAAATATATCAATCATTACTGTCCCGTCTTTCTTTTCCTCAAATTGATGGGTATGTGTAAAGCATTTAAAAGCACCTTTTACCATAACATCAACAAAAACTGTGTGTTTTTCCATATGAATGACTTTTGCTGTTAACCTTTGTTTAATACCAAAGTGAGTAGCTTCCCACGTGACGATATCTCCCTTTTCTAGCAGCCCTTTCGTAACTCCGCCAATTGCTTTTTCTTTAGTTTCAGCAGTAGTTTCCATATGTACATCTACGTTTCTTGCAAGGTCAAAACATAATTCTATTGGGGCGTGGATAAATTGCTTATGCTTAATAACAGGCATATGATTTACCATGCGCCTTACCAAGATCATTCCATTCCGCCACGCCATGTCCGATCTGCCCTATAGCAGCCATACTATACAGCCTCCCTAATTTCTGCCGTGAATACTATCGGCTGCGCTACATTTTGTATAAATGAAGCGATGCCGGTCTCCCTTAAAATGAACCGGCATCCGTCTTTCCTACTCACAATTTCGATTCTATATATTCATCGTCCAGCAATGGTTTCCCTTCCTGATCGACCAGGGCAGTCAGCCCGAGTCCATATCCTGCGCTGTGAGACATATATAGAACGCCGGTCTGATTATCCCTGATAACTTGAAACACTTCCAGCTTTCCTTGTTTTTCTACCACTTCAAACCGTTTGCCGTTCATTGCTTCACGCCCCTTCCACTAGACTAATTTTGATAAACCAATTTGAATCTCTCACAGACCACAGGAATATTGTCATGAAATTCCCCGTTGACACTTTTCAGTTCTCTTTCAAAGAAATCTTGATGGACTTCCCTCCAGTAACGCAATGAACAATCGCCTTCCCCTTCCGAATGCGCATGCTCCTCCGTCACTTCATCAAACGGAATCACTTCAACTGATGTCGTTACGACCACAGCGACTGCCTGTCCTTCCCCGTTCAGAATAATATTGTGCAGACCGACATGCGCCAGCGGCTCGTTTTCCAGTTCATACAACAGATAATTCGAAGCGGTGCCTGTCTTTTTACCTGTCAATACCAGCTCCGCCAGCTCATCTGCCATCTCTTTTGAATCTCCGAAAGCCCACGCTTCGTAACTCCCTGGTGCCTCGGGATTGCCAGCTTTGAATTTCTCCCACATTCGAACGACCGATTCATTGCTCAAATATTCCTGCCATGCAGTAATTCCGCCTTCCAGCAAGACCACATCATATTCTTTTTCAGAAAGGATGCTGGCACACTTTGCTGCTGAATTGCCGGTGGTACAGGTTATAATCAGCTCTTTATTCCGAGGCATTTCGGAAATATTATGTTCTGTCCCGTCTTCTATCTTGAAAATTTCTGTTTTAGGGATATTCATTCCTTTTATGCTTGATCCCGAAATGTGAAAATCATTATATTTTTCTGCAGCGCGCACATCCACCAGTACAAGCTCTTCTTGCGCATTCATTTTACTGTATAATTCTTCAGGCGTGATTCTGTTAATTGTCATTTTTAGTTCTCCCCGCTTTCAAATTCATCTATCTTCTTCTGTGGACAGCGTGACCGCCACAATCTCCGGCCGGTTGAATAACCGCATCGGGATAATACTGTTCCCAAGCCCTCTGCTGACCACCATCATGGTTTGATCCAATTCATGCTTTCCGGCCGTATACTCCGGCAATAAACCTTGATTTGGTGCAGCCAGTCCGCCGATAAAAGGAATTCTAACCTGTCCCCCATGTGCATGTCCGGCAAAAACTATATTGAAATCAGACTTTGCATAGAGAGAAAGCATCTCTGGACGATGAGACAGCAGAATAGTAAAGCTGTCTTTCTCCAGCCCGTCAATCGACTTCGCGATATCCGCTTCTGCCGTCTCTCTTTCTGCACGGCTTCCGTCATGGGCCGGGTCATCAATTCCAGCAATAAAAATTTTGTCATTTCCCTTTTCCAATACTTCATGCTCATTTCGTAAAATCTGCACCCCTATATCTTCCAATGAACTCTCCAGCGAACTGAACGCACCCGACCACCATTCATGGTTGCCTGATACATAATATACAGGTGCAGCGTCCGTCAATTCTTTCATTAAAATCAGGCTCGCCTCGTCCCCTGTTCTATTAGAATCAATAAGATCACCAGTATATACGATAACATCTGGCTGTAGCTTTTTAATTTTCCGCACCAGTCTCTGCTGATTTTCCCCGAAACTTTTATTGTGCAGATCAGACAGATGCACAATTTTGTATTGGTCAAAGCTTTCGGGAATATGGGAAGAACTGATTTCAGTTTGAGTTATTGTGATTGAATTATTTTGAAACCAAATGAAATATGCCAATACGGCAAGCACAGCGGCTGTATAGAGTACTTTTCTCTTCATCATCTCATCATTCCCTATCTGGCAGCTCCAGCTGATCTTCGCTGTAAATGAGCATGTAATCCACTGGATTGTTCCTGGCAGAATAGCTGGTATTATTCATTATACTCGTTGGAAACGCTTCGTTGCCTGAGCCATCTTTGGCGATCCAGCTAAAATAGACTTCCTGTTCCGGAAACATGTGATCAAAAAATAAGTTCGGCTTCCTCGCTCCACTGACATTAACATAGGCATCCAGAACTTTCACGCCACCGTCAGGCAATGGCATTAATCCATATGGCTGATCCTGAAGTAAAACAGTCCACTCCATTTGCACTCCTGGCTCATACGTTTCCTTTTCTTCAGACATCCAGTGGCTCCGATCCCTAAGCATATATAACTGAATTGCGCTCAGCTTTTCAGCAGGTGAGATGTTCCAAACAAAATGATAGCTGGAAGGATCTTGCGGTTCCACTTTCCACACTTTTGGCTCTCCGCCCAGATCGATATGCGCCACTTGCCATTTATGCTTTTTCCAAGTCCAATAACTCAAACCATACATTTGTTTTTCTGAAATGAAAGGTACGGCAACATGGCGGTCATCTGCATGAATCTTATCCTGAATGACTTCTACTGCAGCTTGCGGGAATATCTGGTTCATTTCATTGATCAATTGATTATCTTCCGGAAAAGCGGCAGGCTCTGCGAGATAAAACCAGTAAAATGAGCTGAGTGACACTACAAGCAGCAAGCCCATCGAAAACATCCATATTTTCTTTTTTGTCATCGGCGGTCTCCACCCGTAATGAATGATTCACTCGAACGGAAATACAGCTGACGTGCTGATGTGGTTACCAACATCCCTTTTCTGTCATCCTCTATAAAAATCATAGGCTGCATGCCGCTTCCCCGCTTCGGATGAGTGCCATTCAGAAAATAAGGAAATCGTTCGCTTCTTTTAGATGCTTCCGTCTCCAAATAGAACCTTGTATACCATTCGTCATTCATCACTTTTTCGCTCTTCATTACATCCAGTTGTTTCAAAAACTTCTCTGGCTGAAACTGCTGTCCCTCTTTAGCGGCAGGATGAATTGAAATCAGCGATGCACCCTCGGTCTCTGTTATATAAGTGGACAGTTGTTCCTTTGGATAAACCCATTGGTGGAAGGGAACAGAAAGCAGCGCCATTGCCAAAAAGATATAATTTGCCCAAAAACCGAGCCAGGCAAAACTCCTGTAACGCTCCCACTGGCCTTCCTTATTTTTCATAAAGAAGTATAAGATCCACAGACCTAACGGCAATATCGCCAGCTTCAGCGGCATATCAAACCAATTCATATCGATTGAAAATGAAAACAGGCCGGCAATCCAAACCAGAGGGACTGCCCACAGCCCCGGTTTAACGTTCTGCTTCATATAGATTCTAACAGCAATGAAAATGATAACAGTATAAGATAGGACGGACGCTATGAATTTAATCCAATTAAAACTGAAATCTGTTTCGATCATGTACACCTCTTCATTAAAATTATTAGAAAATGCTATTTCTCCTTATTATAGACTGTGAGTGTTCACGGCAACAACTAGAAATGAGATATTCTCCAATGATTAAGACTTCTTCATCTGGGATCATTCAATTTTAACTCACTAAAAATGGCCAAAACAAAAAGGCTGCTGACACAGCAACCTTTTTGTCTGATAAATGATATTTTGCACATAGTTTATTCTAATGTACATTCGGCAGTTTCGAGCAGCTAATAAAAATCACTTCCAAGAAACTTGTGATGGATGGCATTTAAACCAGCCGAGCCACTCTGACAAAGCACACCCTGCTTCGAATCCAGTTTGTCCACTTTTCCAATCACTGCCCAAGGAAGTTGATCCAATTCCTGAGCTCGCGGATGCTGCCTCCGCAGTATTTACAGTGGAGTTGGCGCCAATTGCCAAAACGCCAGCCATGAGCAATGCTGCTGCAAATCGACCTGTCTTCTTCAACTGAATCAATTCCCTTCTGTAGTACTGTTTGATTTATTAATTAAATATTTAATAAACCTTTTGTATTTATTCCCAGTAAGTAAACTTGTTAAACATTTCGTGATTTATCCAACTAAAAGACCAAATAATCGATCTCCATACATACACTCCGCTCTTATTCTCTCACTCCACTGTGACACTCTTCGCTAAATTCCTTGGCTGATCCACATCACACCCGCGCTGTAACGCGGCATAATAGCTGATCAACTGAAACGGAACCACAGCAACCAGCGGTGTCAGCAACTCATGGACATGAGGCAGCACGAAACGATCTCCTTCTTCTTGAATTCCTTCCATAGAAAAAATGCTTGTTTTGGCGCCTCTGGCCGTAACTTCTTTCACATTCCCCCGTATATTTGGACTGACATCATGCTGTGTTGCCAAAGCAAATACAGGCGTTCCTTCTTCAATTAAGGCAATCGTACCATGCTTCAATTCACCGCCTGCAAACCCTTCCGCTTGTATATAGGAGATTTCTTTCAATTTCAGCGCGCCTTCCAAGCTGACATAAAAATCAAGATTTCGACCGATGAAGAAAGCATTGCGTGTTTCTGTCAAGGTCTCTTCCACGATTTTCTCCATCTCTTCTTTTGAATCAAGTACAGTTTGAATCGCATTTGCAGCGATAGACAGTTCTTTCTTCAAATCAAAACTTTTCTCATTGCATACAAAGGCGCTGATCGCAAGAACCGCCACTTGTGCCGCATAGGCTTTTGTGGAAGCGACCGCAATTTCTGGACCCGCGTGCAGCAGTAAAGTGTAATCAGATTCCCTTGATAAAGTCGAGCCCTGCACATTCGTCATGGTAACCGTCGGATAGCCAAGCGCTTTTACTTTCACCAATACTTGTCGGCTGTCGGCTGTTTCACCGGATTGTGTGATGAATAAAAATAGTGGTTTCTTCGATAACAGCGGCATATTGTAGCCAAACTCACTGGAAATATGAACTTCTACGGGGATACCCGCAAGCTTCTCAAAGTATTGTTTACCGACTAATCCGGCATGATAGCTTGTCCCGGCTGCGATGATATAAAGCCGGTCAGACTCTTGAATAACCTGCAAAATCTTCGGATCGATCGCAAGTCTGCCACTTTCATTGGAATAAGCATCGACGATTTTACGAATAACTGTCGGCTGTTCGTCCATTTCTTTCAGCATATAATGCGGATACGTCCCTTTTTCCAAGTCACTTTGATCAAACTGCACTGTGTAAGGCGCGCGTTCAATCCGTTCTCCATCCAGTTTGCATATTTCTAACCCATCTTTTCGCAATAAAACGATCTCTTCATCATACAGTTCAATAAACTGATCCGTCACTTGCAGCATGGCCATCGCATCTGAGGCAACTACCCGGCAATCTGCTCCGACCCCGACTAATAATGGACTTCGATTTTTCGCAACGTACAATGTATCTGGATCCTGTTCATCCAGCATGGCAATCGCATAAGACCCATGAAGTAACGTTAACGCTTCGCGAAAAGCAGCTTCCGTTGAGGCTTTTTCATTGGATAACTTCTCAATCAGTTGCACAATCACTTCTGTATCCGTATCCGATGCCATCTTGACGCCCTGTAAAAAGTCACGCTGCACCTGAAGATAGTTTTCAATCACTCCGTTATGCACGAGTGTGAACCGCCCTGACTGACTTTGATGAGGATGTGAATTTTTGCGGTCAGGCACGCCGTGTGTTGCCCAGCGGGTATGGCCGATGCCGGCAGTTGACTGTACGTCCATATCTACTGCTTTCGAAAGATCTGCTATCCGGCCTTTCTCCTTAAAAACGATTGTGCCTTGGCCTGTCTGCAGCGCGATGCCTGCCGAGTCATATCCCCTGTACTCTAATTTCCTTAATCCTTCCAATAAAATAGCTGTTGCCTGCTGATCACCGATATATCCCGTAATTCCGCACATAAGATTCCCTCCAATTGAAAAACGTCAAAAACACTTCACCCTGGAAGTGTTTTTCCGCTTATTCGTATGTTTGCCTTCTTGATCCTTTGGTTATACAGTCTCCTGTATCTTTTAGGATTCAAGATTTCAATCGGGCAACAGCGATCGGGAGGCATCCGCCGAACATTTCGATACTCCTCCACCTCGTCTGCGAGAGATTGTGATTCTGATTTCTCCGGCTCTGGCGCTTTTATTTTTTTCCTCGTTTAACGTACATTTCGTTCCTCCTTCTGCACTTTGCTATCATACAGAAACATGTTTTTATTTGTCAATGCAAAAAAGCAAGCCGCTCAACAAAGAGTGACTTGCAATTCTTCTTTTATAATCCCGGTAAAAATCCGCTTAGTAAATCCAGCAGATACACCATGCCAAGCGCTGATAGTCCTGCGATAAATCCACCAATTGACCAGGCCTGAATCGTTTGTGGAATCGTTAGGCGTCCAAATTTATTGACAACCCAGAAACCAGAATCGTTTGGTAGTGATAACCCGATGGCGCCGGCACAAATGGCCAGCCCAAGCAAAATGGGAGAGACGCCGAGTTCTGCTGTCATGGGTCCGAGTATGGAAGACGTGGTGACAAGTGCAACAGTCGCTGATCCGAGTGAAGCACGTAAAATTTGAGAAAAAATGAATGCCAGGACAAGTACCGGAATACTCCAGCCCTGCATCGTCTCAATCAAATAATCGCCGATGCCGCTTTGATTGATGACCGCACCGAAAGCACCGCCTGCACCGGTAACGAGAATAATCATTCCTGCAGAATTGATTGCTTCATCATATAACGTATTGTACGGCACATGAATATATGGTTTCAGCACAATCAATGCAACAATCACACTGATTAAAAGTGCAACGTTCTTATCTCCAATGAAACCCAGAATTCTAGATGCCGTTCCCTCTTCCAGCCATAAATCTGTAACAGTGTTTAATAGAATCAAAATAATTGGAAGTCCCAGCATGAAAAATGACAGGCCTGTTGAGATTTCTTTTTGTCCTTCCACTTTCTCAGGAACCACAATATCCTCTTCCAGTTCTTCAGGCGTTGTTTTAATTCGTTTCCCAATGAATGTTCCATAAAAATAACCGCCGATCATTGTAGCAGGAATTGCACAGATTATGCCATAAAAAATAAACAGGCCGAGGTCTGCCCCTGTATTTTCTGCTACAACAAGCGGGCCCGGCGTCGGCGCAATCATACTGTGTGAAACGATCAGACCTACGCCGAGAGCTGTCACAAACGTTACAATAGATATCCCTGTGCGTCTGGCTAAACTTTTTACCAAGCCGCTCAAAATAACAAAAGCTGCATCGAAAAATACAGGAATGGAAACGGCGATTCCCGTTAAAGAAAGACCTGCTGCCGAACGTTTTATACCGAATACCCGCAGGACTGCTTCCGCAATTTTCTCAATCGCTCCCGAAACGCCTAAGAACTGACCAAAAATAACTCCCAGGCCAATCAAGATCCCGACACCGATCAGCGTGTTACCAAACCCTGTCGTAATGACGCCAGGTATATCCGCCAGCGGAAAACCAAGCACCAATGCCGTCACAAATGCTACGATAATTAACGTCACAAACGGCTCGATTTTCAATTTTAAAATCATGAAAAACAACGCTGCCAATGACAGCAGAAAAATAATAATGAGCATATTTCCTTCTACCATGCCGTCACCTCAATCCCTATTTAGTAAAATTTCCGCAACGTTGCGCAATGTATTCGACTCTCCAACGTTTCCGGGGAAAATAATATAGGGAATGCCTGGAAAACGGCTTTCTTCCCCTGTTTTCCATACAGGTATTCCTGGAGCAATCTGGCCCGCCACCTCAGCCTTTTTCACTGCCAGCCCTTTTGTTCCTACGTCACTTGACGTAATACCGCCTTTTGCCAGGACGAATGCAGGCTGAGGATCACAGTGTTGTACAAATTGAGTAACTGCTGCTGAAATTTTCACAGATAAAGCCAGCTCTTCTTCTTGCCTTCCTGCTCCTAAATCAATACGACTGCGCGAAGTGTAAACGCAAACTGTAATGCCTTCCGCAACCTTCTTATTGATTCGCTGCTGGACACGTTCTATCTCTTCATCAAACTGGCCGTTATCCACTACAAGCTGACAATTAAATTCAATAAAATCAATTGAATCCAATGCTTGCAGTTCTTTCAACTGATCTGTCGTCTTTTGTACATGTGATCCGATTAAGATTAAGCCGCCTGTTGCGGATTCTTGCTTCATAAGCTCTTCCGCTGTTAAGTAAGGACGGGAGGAAATGTCACCGATTACTTTTGTAAATGAGGCGGCAGTACGGAATAAAAAGTGCCTGCCGCGCTGCAGCACGCGAATCAGAGCAATAGTAAAGACTTTCAGATCTTCTTCACTCACTGCATTGACAACCATTTTTTCGAACTGTTCAAGACGCATTAATTTCTCTTCAATTGATGCGAAATCCAGTGCACGCAACTCTTCCAATGAAATCGACAGCACCGAATTTGCAGGGTACTCATTATTTGTTTTCTCCGCAATATAATCCTTCAGATTGCTTTTCGTAAAGCCGAACATCCGGTCTTTGGCAAATTCCGTCTCGCCTGCAGGTATATAGCGGCCTTCTTGCTTCACATAATGTACATCATCAATCGTTTCCCTGCCGCCTTCTTTAAAAAACGGTATTAAGATTTCTCCGTTCACTTCATATGCCCCTTGCTGCTCCAGAGTTTCTTTAAGAACTTCTGTTTCAAGAGGGAAATGTCCGCGGAGGGTAGAATCACTTCGGCTGATGAGCACAAAATCCTGATTCATTTCTTTAGAGACTGCTGCGATTCTTTCACCAATCTGCTTGTGAACTTTAGTCGTTTCTTCAACAGAGAATGCCCGTGAATTCGTTAAAAGGAAAACAAGCTGACGCGGCTCCTGAAACATCGCCTGTATAGTTTCCAAAGACCAATCCGTATAAACCGGTACACCGTAGACGGTCTGAACACCGGTCGGGTCATCATCAAGTACAATGATTTTCTGCTCAAATGAAGCACGTTCTATTTCCCATAGCCTCTGAAGCTTCCCATCATATGAAGGAAGTTGTTCAATACGCTTCTGCAATTCATTTCCCCCCTTGCGGTACTTCGAAGTTCGCTAATTTTTCGTAATACTGAATTAGTCCGACATGATCATCTGCCGCCTTGCCGTCTGTTTTCAAGGCATGGAACATTTCCAATACGTCTGTTGTCAGCGGCATCGGCACACCGATATCATGACCGGCTTTTACCACATTCGTCAGATCTTTCATGTTAATGTCAATTCGTCCGCCAGCCTGGAAATTCCGCTCCAGTATAAGCGGGATTTTTGCATCCAGCACCGTGCTGCCAGCCAGTCCCCCACGGATCGCTTCATACATTTTTTCAATATTAACGCCTGATTTCGAAGCGAGAACTACCGCTTCCGACATGGCTGCAATCGTTACATTCACTAAGATTTGATTGGCTAATTTTACAGTGGAGCCGCTGCCGTGACCTCCGACATGTGTGACATCTGCCGCCATTGATTGGAGAACAGGCAGCGCCTCATGCAGTGCGGACTCTTCCCCTCCGGCCATGATGGCCAATGTGCCGTCAATCGCTTTCGGCTCACCTCCGCTGACAGGTGCATCGATAAATCGCACATTGACTTCTTTTAGCTGATCCGCGCAATAGATGGAGTCTGAAGGTGAAACAGAACTCATATCAATGACGATAGCATTTGGCTTCAATACACCCGCTATACCGTTCTGTCCGAATAATACGTCACGTACAATCGCTGCATTCGGCAGCATCGTAATGACCACGTCACTTCCTTCGGCAGCCTCTTTTGGAGAAACCGCTTCCACAGCCCCTGCATTTTTTGCGGCTTTTCGTGCTTCTTCATTCAAATCGTATGCTTTTACTTCAAATCCTGCTTCTATTATATGTAAGACCATTGGACGGCCCATGATTCCTAACCCGACAAATCCTACTTTCATGTTGGCTCACTCCTCTTTTGTAATTACCAATGAACGTGTATATTATACAATAAGTTTTCTGACTTGTATACAATTACCCGATTAATGAATACGATTACACAATTGGAGGTATTCTCTTGTATACTGTTTATAAGAAACGGAGGAGACAGGCAATGGAAATAACTTCACGCAGTGCACAACTAATAGCTTACGAAACAATACGGGAGAAAATTATTACTGGTATGTACCCTGGAGGGATGAAATTAGTAGAAGTGCAGCTGGCTGAAGAGATCGGCGTAAGCCGCACCCCTGTTCGTGAAGCGATCCGCCGTTTGGAACAGGAGGGTTTAATAAAACGCAAGAAAGTAATTAAACCAAGTGAAAAAGACTTGCGCCATATGTTCCAGATGCGCACCCTGATTGAAAGTTATGCAGCAAAAATGGCGGCTTCCTATATGACCGGAGAACGTATTGCGGACTTGCGAAGTTCCATTCAACTTGCACAGACGAGTGAGACGGATGGTACCGTGAAGGCGAATAAAGAGTTTCACGATCTCATCGTTCAAGAATGTCGAAATCCCATCATGATAGATACCGTCGATAAAATGCAGGCAATCATTTATCTATTCAGTAAAACTGTCGTCATTCATGAGCGTCCCTTATTGATTGAAGAACATATCAAAATTTGCGATGCAATTGAACAGCGACAACCTGAATTAGCAAGTAAGTTAATGGAAGAACATTTAAAAGCTGACCTGGAATTCACTCTTACTATTGTAGAATGAAAAAAGATAGGTATCCTCCAAAAAGAAACAGAGAACATCCTATCTATCTTCAGTATGTACAGTCGCTTAACTTTTTATACACGCTGAATAAAAAAATCCCAGTCAACTATTTTACTGTTGACTGGGGTTTTTATGCATTCACCTGTACAGGTTCATGCCATGGATAATTATTCGTCAAAACGGTGGCCAAGTCTTTACTTTGCTGTTTTCTCATCTTACGGATTTCAGCGCGCTGCGGAGCCGTTTCGTGCAAATACTTTTCTTCTTCTGTCACTGGAATGACTTGCGGAACAGCCAGCGGCTTCTTATTCTCGTCCAGCGCAACAAAAGTCAGCAAAGAGGTGGCTGCGATTTTACAATCACCCGTCGCCAAGTCTTCTGCAATAACCTTCACAAAAATCTCCATTGAAGATTTCCCGGTCCACGTTACGTAGGATTCAAAGCAAACAGAATCAGAAGGACGGATCGGATGCAGAAAATCTACAGAATCCATTGAAGCTGTAACACAATCAGCCCGGCTGTGACGCGCCGCAGAAATAGATGCGATCTGGTCTATATCGCTCATTAAACGCCCGCCGAACAAAGTATTATGATTGTTGACGTCATTGGGGAAAATCCTGCTCGTTCTCACAACTCTTGATTCCCGGCATTGCTTTTCACGTTTCATTCTAAATGAAGCCTCCCTGGTTGTATGCCAACCTACCGCCATATGTAGATTGAGTAATTGAATATTTCTTGAATTTGTATATCAACTAAACATACAGGGTGTTCACATAATTGTCAAGAATGAGATTTGCAGATTTTAATGAAGTATGTTACTTATTTCTTGCTTCTTTGCAGTGAAGGCACTTCATCCTCTTCCAGCAGACCAACTTTCATTAACCCTTTTAAGATCCCATCATCATCACAGGAATCAGTGATCAGATCAGCGACTTCCTTTAACTCAGAAATAGCGTTATCCATCGCAATCCCCGTGCCAACAGTCTCGATCATCTGCAAATCATTCAGTCCGTCTCCGAATGCATAGCTGTTTTCGATAGGGATATCCAAATGTTCCAGCATCTTTTGAATACCGATTGCTTTTGAAGCGCCCGCCGGCAACATATCTACTGACGTTTTATCCCATCTGATAAACGTATGGTCACCAAACAGCTTGATATACTCTTCCGTTTCTTCTTCGGGACAATAAAGTTGTACTTGATTGACATCCGAATCAATAAAGATTTTGCTGTCGACCGGTGGATAAGGAATCTTTAACCGAGCTGTACTATCCGTGATTAAAGGATGCTCTGATGCATTGGAAACGAATGTATCGAACGTCGAATACGTCAGTCCATGGCCTTTTTCATTCGCCATTTCCGTCAGTTTCACCATATCTTCCTGTTTCATAGGATTTGAGAAGATTTCATTTCCTTCACAGACTACATGCTGTCCGTTCATCGACACATATGAATCAAATGACAGTTCATCCAGCAGCCGTTCAAACATCAGCGGCGCACGCCCTGTGCAAATGGCCGTGTAAACTCCTTTATTCTGCAATGCTTTTAAGGCATGCTTCGTTGACTCCAATACTTTTTTGTCGCGAGTAAATAATGTACCATCCAAATCAAAGAACACAATTTTCTTTTCCAATGAACAGATCTCCTTCCTTAAACAGGCCTCACAGTAATTTCATTCACATTCACATAGTCGGGCTGTGTCACTGCGTATACGACCGCTTTGGCAATATCTTCCGCTTCCAATTTCTTTCTGTCTGAAACGCCTGAACTTAAACGGGTATCCACCATTCCCGGTGATATATTTGTGACACGCACGCCCGTCCGAGCAAGTTCTTTTTCCAACCCAGTCGAAATAGCACGTACAGCGAATTTAGTGGCACTGTAGACTGTACTCTTCTTCGTCGCTTCAAACCCGGACACAGAGGCAATATTAATAATATGACCGCTGGCACGTTCTGTCATGCCCGGAAGTACAGCGTCTATTCCGTACAGTACTCCTTTAATATTAACGTCTATCATGCGCTCCCACTGTTCCACTTCTCTGTCGCGTACAGAAGCTGACAGCATCTGACCTGCATTATTGACGTATATATCAACTGCACCGAATTCCTCTTCAGCACGGTTCACTAATGATCTCACTTCAGCTTCACAGGCAACATCGGTTACTGCAGCAAGTGCTTTTCCGTTACCGTTGCTTTTGATTGCCTGCATAACTTCCTCAAGCTTTTCTGCACGGCGGGCTGCTAAGACAACATTTGCTCCTTCACTCGCCAATTCTTTTGCGATGGCAGCTCCAATTCCGCTGCTCGCCCCCGTGACAATTGCAGTCTTTCCTGCTAATAAATAATTATTTTCTTCCATTTCAACCCGCTCCCTTTCACATGTTACAATTAGTCTAACAATTTACGGGACAATGTGCTGTGAAGTTGCTTATCAGCTGAAACCGAATCATCAAAAGGAGTGAAATGCATGCTGAATAAACAATTTTTGAAAGGTATGCGCTTAAAACGTGCGTCCGTTCCTTCATTTGATGTGTACCCGTTTGACTTGCCCAGTATACGGACACTGGATGAGTTGGATTTCCATCCAAAAGTGACGTTCTTTGTCGGTGAAAACGGTATGGGGAAGTCAACACTGCTGGAAGGTGCGGCCGTCGCTGCTGGATTTAATCCGGAAGGCGGTTCTTTGAACTTTAATTTTTCCACCTATGATTCGCATTCTGTGCTCGAGGAATATATTACGATGATCAAAGGAGTAAGCCGGCCGACTGACGGGTTTTTCCTGCGTGCCGAGACTTTCTATAACTTGGCGACAACAATCGAGGAGCTGGACAGTGCGCCCGGACCAAGTCCGCGAATTATTGACGGCTTCGGCGGCGTATCTTTGCATGAACAATCCCATGGGGAATCTTTTTGGGCAACTTTCGTTCACCGGTTCAGAGGGAACGGAGTCTACTTATTGGATGAGCCCGAGGCTGCGCTCTCACCAATGCGCCAGCTTGCCATGCTGAGCCGCATTCATGATTTGGCAAGTGAAGGCTCCCAATTCATTATCGCTACACATTCGCCGATTTTATTGGCTTATCCAGAAGCAAAAATTGTTGAATTTACGGAGGCAGGTGCGCAAATCACCACCTTGGAAGAAACGAGTCATTATCAAATCATGAAACAGTTTTTTGATGATAAAGACCGGATGCTGCATCATTTATTCAATGAATAAGCAATGTAAAAAAAGCGATTATTTCCGGGGAAATAATCGCTTTTTGTCTTTATTCCTTATTTTGCTTCTTTACTTCTTCCCTGGCTTCTTTCTTTATCTCATCTACTTGTTTTTCTGCTTCTCTTGCCGCATCATTTGCTACTTCAGACGGCATTTTATCCTTCTCATTTTGATTTCCTGATTGGTCCGCATAGCTTTTTGTCATTAGTTGCACTCCTGTCTGTTATTTTGTGTGTATTATTCCCTAAGTAAGAATATTAAAACCTTGCTCATGAAAAATCATTTAGTTTTTCATGCTACAATAAGGGGACAAAATAAGAGAGGTGGAGTCGCATTGCCGAAGAAATTAGCTATCTATTTAGTCATGCTGGCAGTCGGTTTTACATTTTTGATTCTAGCAATCATGCTGGACCTTCCTGATATAGTGAAGTGGCTGTTTTTAGGGATTGCAGTAATTTTAAATGTCACCAGCGCAATTGCCGCAATGAGGATCGGCTTACGTGAAATGAAACCAGACATAAACAAACGATAAATGGTATCCTGACGACTCATGTGATTTCCCGGGCTCACTAAGACAAATACACGACTCATTGAGTGCTTGTTACGGAATGTTTTCAAGACGTTAAAGCAACGCAATCAAGAAGACCGCCGTTTCAACTGTAAAATTGTTTATTTGCAAGAATTATTGCAGTATTTCATTCTTAAAATATCGCCGTTTGGGGAAATAATCAGTTTTTCTCCAAACGTTTCTCTATGTATGATTTCAAACCTTCAACAGAATACAGGTCACGTTTAGGTAAAATATAGGCACTGACAGTACTCGTGTACATATAAATGTAATCAGCGTCTTCAATTAATCGCTTTACACCAGGCCATTGAATGTTCGTTTCACCAACGGACGTGGTGTCTCTTACTCCCGCTTTATTCAGCTTCATCTTGTGCTCACCAACTAATCCGTCGTTCTTCCCTTCCTTCAGCATCTTTCTTACCTGCCTTGTTATATGGAAGTAGAAATACTTCGGATATAAAATTACCCATGCAATTGCTGTCACTGCAAACGTTGCAAACAACGGCCCCTTTGCCATATCTGTAAATAACGACAGGAAATAAGCAAACAATAAAAAGATCAAGGGGGAAATATACCGCTGCCACTGCAATGAATTTTTTCCGACTTTGGTATTTTTCACATGATATAAATTAAAAGCAACTACATCTTCTTCCGTCAATTCATACTCAATCTCCATTAGCTCCTCCCGTTAAATGCGCTGTACAATTCAGCAGCGTACATGTTTTATTTTCCACTTCTATTACAGTCAGCGATGTATTTTCAATCGTCACTGCATATTGTTCATCTTCCAATAACACCGCAATCATTCGCTTAATAAAACTGCCGTGACTTACAACAAGAATTCTTTTATCTGGATTGATGTTGGTCTGTTCTTCGACAAAGTCAAGCCCTCTGGCAATCACGCTCTCTGCAGACTCAAACTGCATATCAAGCCCACGCCAGCCGGGTCCCCACTTCTGCACACGTTCTTGTTCTGTGGTTCCTTCAATGAGCCCGCTGCTTCTTTCCCGCACGCGGCTATCTTCTTCGACTGACACATCCGGCATTCGAGAGGCAATCAATTTTGCTGTATGTTTTGCACGATTCATCGGACTTGTGAAAATCATATCCCACTGCTGATCTGCCAGACGATTCGCCAGTTTTTCTGCCGACTCTATACCTTCCTCATTTAATGGAACGTTTGAGCTTCCCTGCACCCTTCCTTCCTTATTCCAAGCTGTCTGTCCATGCCGTATGAATCCAATTGTCGTCACTTATCATCACTCCTGAGTTGTCTCTTAAATATTCGGGTTGTAGGCAGGTGTCCGTTTAATCCATAAATAATTCAATCCGACACCGATCAGCAGGACAAATGCCCCGAAATAAAATGGATAGTCGACATCCACGTCAAACAGCGCTCCGCCAATTACCGGTCCGAACACATTTCCGATACTGGTGAACATTGAATTCATCCCGCCGACAAACCCTTGTTCATTTCCTGCAATTTTCGATAAGTAGGAGGTAGCAGCAGGGCGAATTAAATCAAAGCCTACAAAGATAATGATTGTCACGGCGAGAACTGCAAAATAACTTTGCACAAAGGTTGTGATGAAAACCAAGGCTGCTGAAAAAACGAGACAGAAGAAGATCAGTCGTTTCTCTCCTATCAATCTCGCCAGTTTATCAAACAGCAAAACTTGTGCAAGTGCCCCCACGAGCCCGCCGCCTGTGATTATAATCGCTATATCTTTAGGCGTGAAACCGAATTTATGATCTACAAACAAGCTGAAGATTGATTCGAATGAAGCCAGACCAAAAGACAGGATTAATATGATGACGAATACAATAAAATAACGGCGTGCAAATATCCGCTTGATCCCCGGCTTCTCTTCATCCTCCGCTACAGCCTCTTGATACCGTGCAGGCTCCCGCAGCATCAGCAGCGAAAAAATTGCAGCGAACAGTGCAAGTCCTCCTGCGAAAAAGAATGGCACCCTGGTGCCAAAGTCCGCTAGAAACCCTCCGATACCCGGTCCGATAATAAACCCGGTAGAAATGGCTGCCGACATAAAACCAAGCGCCTTCGACCGCGTCTCCATTGTCGTGATGTCGGCAATGAAAGCCGTGACTGCGGGCATGATAAAAGCAGCACTGATGCCTCCCAGAATTCGCGACACGAACAACACAGGCAGCGTCTGTCCAATTCCAAACAAAAACTCTGATGCACTAAAAATTATCAAGCCGATGACAATCATCTTTTTCCGTCCGACTGTATCGACCCAGCGCCCTGAAACAGGTGAGACAAGCAGCTGAGCCATCGCAAAAATCGCGACCATATATCCGACTACCTTACCTGATATATGCAATTCATTCATTAGCGTAGGCATTACTGGAATTACCAGACCGATCCCTAAAAACGCGATCAGTAAATTCGTCAGCAGCAGTCCCAGCGTGATAGATTCCTTTTTCATAATACTCTCTCCTACGTCCAATCTAGGTTGATATTTGAACATCATAGCAAGCAGTTCGGGAAGTTACAAGAAGAAAAAGTGCAAATTCAAACTTATCTTACCACTTCAGCTGAAGAAACTGCCGAATCAAATGTCCACGCGATTCTTCAGTGATTTTCCACTGTTTTATTTCGTTCATTATCTGTTCTTTCGTGCCATACCCTTTGACAAATCCATTCAGTCTTGCAGCGAATATTGAATCAGTTAATCGGGAAGCTGCCGGATATATTTCAGCCAATTGATCGAGCACGCCCGGATAGCGCTTCAGATAATATTTCTGATGACGCTCTTCCGCTAAATAAAACCGGTCCAGCTTCGTAACTTCAGTTTCAATCGGGTCCCCAAGCTTTGCCTCCATGACTTTCTTCACCTGATCAATGACTTCCAGCTGCTGCTCATTATGGTAGCGCAATGAAGATAAATATTGACGTCCTTTATATTCGTCCCGGTTCGGATAATGATGGCGCCAAAAATACATCAGTACTTCTTCAAATGAAATGATATCCGGATCAAAATCAATTTCCACTGTTTCGGTATGATCACCTAACGTCCGGTATGTTGGAGACGGGGTTGTACCTCCTGTATAACCGGTTCTTGTCCGAAAAACACCCGGTAAACTGCCAAACAAGGACTCAGGGCCCCAAAAGCAGCCCATTCCAAATGTTGCGGTTTCCAGGCGATGTTTTGCTGTCAATTCTTTCTCGATTTCTTGAGCAGTAAGCATACTCCTGCACTCCCATCCAAAACGTTTCGCTGCAGCCTAATTTAACATGCAAAAACGGTATCCTTAGTTACAGGATACCGCAATAATTACTTCCTATCTATTCTGCTGTTTTACGTTGCTGCCAATCCTCTGCAAGCATGCTGTAGAGGATCAGATCATGAAAGTGATCATAGAGAAATTCACCGTCACGAATGACTCCTTCTTCCATGAATCCCAGTCTCTCTGGAATCGCTCTGCTCTTTTCATTGTCTGTGCCGCACTTGATTTCTACACGGTGACAATCGTATTCTTCGAATGCATAATCCAATAGTGCCCTGACGACTGCAGTCATGATCCCTTTGCCTTGATATGTTTCTGCAAGCCAGTACCCGATACTCGTCTGCCGGTTCGCATAATTCACTGAATGGAAACCAGCCATTCCTGCAAGTTTTCCATTATATAAAATACCCGCCTGAAAACCATCCTCTTCGGCAAATTGCTGAAGCCAGGCTTCAATAATCGGGCCATACTGTTCTGAATCAGTCATGGAGTCCACCCACGGCAGCCATTCCCGCAAGTTTTCTCTCGACGCGTTTACCAGTGCAAATAATTCTTCAGCATCTTTATGCACTAATAACTTCAATGAAATCTCTTCTGTTACTTGATGTGTGAACATACCGCATCCTCCTTTTCCCTTTACGGTAAGATCGCGAATGACCGTACCGGAAAGCCAGACGCTTTTTCAGGCTTCGGCATAATGTTAAAGATGACTGCTCCTTTAGCAGGCAGCTGATCTAAATTCGTCATTAATTCGACCTGGTATGTATCTTGCTCCAGTACATAGTATTCTCCGCGAAGTGCCTGGTGTTTTTGAAAATCTGCAGCAGAATCCGTATCGAATGTTTCATGTCCGACTGCCCGGATTTTACGTTCATTAAATAGGAATTCCAGTGCTTCCAAGCCCCAGCCGGGTATCCGGTTATTTCCTTCTGCATCTTTATTGCAAAACTTTTCATTATCCGGCCAGCGTTTGCTCCAATCCGTGCGCAAAGCGACGAATGTATCTGCTTCTATGCGTCCGTGCCGCTCCTCAAATGATTTGATATGCTCGATGTTCACTGTGAAATCATGATCATTCTCCGCTTCTTTTGAGAAATCCATGACGACTAGCGGCAATACTAATTCTTTCAGTTCGAGTTCATCCAGAAAACGCGTATCTCGCACAAAATGGATGGGTGCATCTATATGTGTTCCATACTGACCTGCGAATTTAAAGCTCTGCGCGAAGAATCCATCGTCATGATTAAATAACGTTGTAAATTCCGCTGCATCAAAGGCAGAAAAATGTGGTGACTCCGGGCCAAATGTATGTGTCAAATCCACCCATTGTTTCTGTTTCAGAAGCTGAATCGCCTGTTGAAGTTCATTTGTCATGTTCGTTTCCTCCTATGTATCTTCCATTATACTAATGTTACGTTTGATGGAATAGAAAGTCAATATAGATTAATTAGAACAATTCAACAATAAAAATATAAATTTTGCCTTGTATGCAAGTTACCCGTGTCAAAATGCAGGACACCCGGATTGTATTGTTCTTCATCATAGGAAATGATACGATTCTTCAAAGATTAAAACATCGAGGTGATTAAGATTAGGCTGAAAGTAAATGAATCAAACGATTTTACGGATATCGAAATAATCATTAATTGCCCTGAAGAAGATGAACGCGTGTCGCCCTTGGTCCAGCAGATTAACCAAATGATGCACTCTATTTATGGAAAGAAGGATGGTGTCACTTATCCGTTGGTTTCTGATCAGCTGCTTTATATGGAGTCAGTGAATGATACAGTTTTTCTTTATACAGATGATGACGTCTTTGAGAGCAGCAAGAAATTATATGAACTTGAAGAGCAGCTGAAAGAAATGAGATTTATGAGAATCAGTAAAAACTTTATCGTTAATATAGCAAAGATTGAGAGTGTAAAAGCTTTGCTCAACGGCCGGTTCGAAGCCTACCTAATAAACGGTGAAAAAGCTATTATAAATCGGCATTATGTAAAATCTTTTCGAAAACATTTTTTAGGATGAGGTGGCATGAATGAACCGCATAATAATCTATCTGGGCGCAGCATGTTTCGCCTTTACTTTCAGCTCGCTGTTTTATTTTCTGTTCAGGCTGCTCGGCATCTTCCCGCCACTGACAGAGGAAACCGCCAGCTATTTATTCATCAATTCCTGTCTTATTACTTTGCTGATCTTCCTGTCCCATAAACTCCCCGTCGATCAGCCGTTGGTTGTTCATTTGATTGAACTGATCTGTGTTCTTGCGGTACTGATACTTGCCGGTGCGATTTTTCATATGTATCCTTTCACAGCTTTTTATGTTGGAACTGTTGCGCTGTGCGGGATATTTGCCTACTCATTTGTCATCCTGATGATCTATATGAATAACAAAATGGCTGAAAAAGCAATTAACCAGGCAATCGCCAGTCAAAGACGGAGGGATTCGAATGTCTAAAATTATTGAAGTGCATCGCTTATACAAATCGTACGGCGCTGTGGATGCAGTGAAAGATGTCAGTTTTTTTGTGGAGGAAGGCAGCCTGTTCTCTTTTCTCGGCACCAACGGGGCAGGCAAGTCTACCACCATCTCTATCTTGCTGACTCTTTTGAAACACGATGCTGGAGAAGTGAAGATCAACGGCTTGCTGGTCGGAAAGGAGGACGAAGCGATACGTAATGAAATTGGCATTGTGTTTCAGCAAAGTCTGTTAGACCCTTTACTGACAGTCCAGGAGAATTTAGACTGCCGTGCCCGTTTGTATAAGATGAATAAAATGGAAAGGCATGAAGCCATCGTCCGTGCTGCTGAAACTGTCGATATCTTTTCGCTTATGAAACGGCGCTATGGGAAGTTATCTGGAGGACAGAAGCGAAGGGTCGATATTGCAAGAGCCCTGCTGCATCAGCCAAAAATTCTGCTGCTGGATGAGCCGACGACAGGTCTTGATCCGCAGAATCGTAAGCAGATATGGAATACGATCCTGAATTTGCAGCGAGAGACCAATATGACAGTCTTTTTAACTACACATTATATTGAAGAAGCAGCTAACTCAAATTTTGTGGTCGTCATGAAAGAAGGAGAAATTATAGCGAAAGGAACACCTAACCAATTGAAAGCACAGTACTCAGTCGATCGATTAATGATCACGGCAAAAGATCATGCGCAATTCCGCAGACAGTTACAGGCAGACCGGCAAGTCTTTAGTGATGATCACGGTGCTTTCCTGATTCAACTGGAAAGAACAACGGAAGCAATTGCTTTATTAGCAAAATATGAGCAGCTGATTGCTTCATTTGAAGTGCAGCAGTCCAGTCTGGATGATGTGTTTATTCAAATCCATAACGGAAAGGATGGAACGGAAAATGATGATTTTTGCGAAGCGTAATTTACTGCTATATTTTCGCGATAAAAGTGCGTTATTCTTTTCCCTGCTTGCCGTCATCATTCTTGTCGTGCTGTACGGAACATTTCTCGGTAACTTAATCGCAGACGGACTTCCCGATTTCCCTGCTAAAAAGTGGCTGCTGCTGTCATGGATTTTCGCCGGAATTTTAGCTGTCACTTCCGTTACTACAACATTGGGTGCCCTCGGGGTTATGGTAGAAGATCGCGCTACAGACGCCTATCTGGACTTCTATGCTTCTCCAATTAAAAGGTCATCACTTTTCGGCGGCTATGTCATGAGTTCTATTGTTATCGGTTTCTTCATGTCTCTGCTCGTTCTTTTCATTGCAAATATCGTCTTTTTTCTAAATGGGGAAGAAATGCTGACCATATTTCAATTTGTTCAGGTAATTGGAGTGATCAGTTTATCGGTGATTACAAGCAGTTCCATGATCTTACTGCTCGTCTCTTTTTTCAGAACGGTTACAGCTTTCGCTGCAGCCAGTACGGTAATTGGAACACTGCTTGGATTTCTTGCAGGTATCTATATTCCCATCGGACATCTCCCGGCATACTTACAAACCATCATTACGTTATTCCCCACATCCCATTCAGCTGCGTTATTCCGGCAAATTCTAATGGAGCAGCCAATAGCTGAAGCATTCGCCGGAGCATCAGTGTCCGCCAAGCAAGAATTTCTATTAGACATGGGGGTATTTTATGAAATAAGCGGCTCCCTTACTTCATCGCTGTTCAGTATTCTCTATTTAGCAGCCGTTGCCATCATATTTTCTATACTTGCAGCGGTTGCCATGAAACAGAATAAGTCTTAACTGGACAGCTTAAAGCCGTCCAGTCATTCATCCCGGATATCCAGCCCAATCATCGCTGCAAATTGCACAGCCTGCGGTACGGAGACGATGCAGCCTTCCAAGTCCTTCATTGATACAGTCATGCTTTCAAATTCAGACGTTCTGATTTCTACTTTCTTTAATGGTGTACTGTCAAAACTGGCCTGATCCAGATTACAGCCCGCGAACTTTGTATTTTTTAATTTACAATCAAAAAAGTCCACGTCTTTCAGCTGACACTTCTCGAACAATACACGCTCCCACTTTGCATGAACAAAAGCACACAGATTTCCGATGCATTCTTGAAATGATACATCCGTGAAACGTGAATCGGTAAAGTTCACGCCCAGCATCTTGCAATTACGAAAGCTGGCCCTGTGAATGCTGACGCCACTTAAATCTGCATTTGAAAAATCACAATTCTCGAAACGCACGTCCGTTATGAACAGATCGGGAAGAGACGCATGCTGGAAACTGCAATTTCTTACGATGATATTTGTTAATTGAACACGTTCCAGTGTCTCACCATCCAAACTTGAATCGATAATAATACGATTTTGCAAAAATGGATCTTCCTCACTCCAAAGGTCCTGCCACGTTGCCGGTGTTAATTGTTCTGAAACTTTCGGTGAATGAATTTTCATATTTACTCCGCCTTCCTGATAGTCCAAAGAAGTATTTTCACATACTAAATGGTATCCTTTTTTAAAGGAGTGATATAGATGAATATCAATGATCGAGCACGAGAAGAGTTATACAAACAAGTCAATGAGCTATCCGATGAGCAAATCAATCAAAAGCCCGCAGAAGACAGATGGTCCATCAAACAGCTGCTGCAGCACCTCTACCTGATGGAAGGCGCAGTGACCAAGACAATTCAATCACAGCTCGCTTCAGACAAACAAAACTTGGCTCAAGATAAACCTATTGAACTGACCGTCAACCGTTCCACTAAAGTGGAGGCACCGGATTTTGCAGTGCCCACTGAAGATTTTGCAACGCTTGAGGAATTAAAGGCCAAATTATCGGCCACCCACGAAGCGCTGCGTCATTTGTCTGAGAGTACACCGGAAGAACAGCTCGAGGTTAAGTCTTATCCGCATCCTGTATTCGGCGAGATGAATCTCAAACAGTGGATTCCATTTGTAGGCTACCATGAATTACGGCATATTGAACAGCTTAAAGAAGTAAAAGCACAGCTTCATATGTAAAAAGAGCCTTCAGCGCAGCGTTACAAGTTTGCGCTGAAGGCTTATTTTACTTTCCGTTCTTAACCCGAATATAGTAAATAGCTTGCTGAATGCTGGAGAATGTCTTGATAACCTGGCTTGGATTTTTATTCATCGCAAGATTGCGGGCAAGTTTTGGTGAGACTCCTGTTATATAGAGACAGCTTCCCATCAGTTCCAATATTTGCTGAATCTCCAGTAAACGATCAATCGGTGTCCCTTCCTGCCAATCCAGCCCTGTAATATCCAGCATCATATGATCCACTTCATTTACATGGACAAACCCACTCAGCTTCTCAATCAATAAGCTGAATCGTTCTTCATTCATCTGGCCAACAAGCGAAACCGCAGCCAGTTTATCATCAATCATCATGATCGGCAGCATCAGCCGTTCAATTTCAGTATCTTTACACTGGAGCTCTTCTATCTGTCTGTACTGAACAGAAACATCTGTCTGTGTTCCGATAAAATAGCGTGCTCCTTCTATCATAACTGGACGAATGCTCAATCTGTTCCAAAAAAGTGTACCGTTCTTTTTATAGTTTTTCACTACTAATGTGATAGGTACTCTTTCTGCGATCGCTTTTCTAATCTTCATGACAGACGAATGATCTGTCTCCTCTCCCTGAAGGAAACGACAGTTGCGTCCAAGCGCTTCTTCCTGAGTATATCCCGTCATATTCTCAAATGTACGGTTAGTGAAAATGATAGGGTTATCTGTCTGTGCAGGATCGGTTACTATCGCAGAAACCCTGCTGCCGTCAAGCATTTCCTGCATTAATTGTCTCTGTACTGAATCTGATAAATTTCTGATATAGATCACGCCCTCACTTAAGGTTACAATCTTTCATTTATCCTAGCATAGTTCACTATGTTTTGTATAATAAATTTGAATAGTTCGTAATTTAGCGAGACAGCAGTCAAAAATAGATTAATGAGAAAAAGCCCTCATTTGCAGAGGGCTTCTATTTTATATTCAGACGCGTGCTGCCTGCATTGCCACGAACTCTTTTTCTGAACACAGCACAAAATGTTCAGGTGCGATCTCGCGGAATTCGACTTTTTCATCCGGACCATATTGATGATCTTTTGGATTATATGGATGCCGTACACGAGAACGTTCATAGATCGGGTCAGGAAGCGGAATTGCGGACAGCAGGGATTTTGTATAGGCATGCATCGGATTCCGATACAATTCATCTGCCGGGGCCATTTCCACCAACTTCCCGAAATACATCACGCCGATTCGGTCAGAGATATACTTGACCATCGATAAATCGTGGGCAATAAATAAATAGGTCAAGCCTTTTTCTTCCTGAAGTTCTTTCAGCAAGTTGACAACTTGCGCTTGTATCGACACGTCCAGGGCAGAGATTGGTTCATCCGCAATGATGAATTCAGGATCTACCGCTAACGCACGTGCAATACCGATACGCTGACGCTGACCGCCTGAAAATTCGTGCGGATAGCGTTCTGCGTGTTCACGATTCAATCCGACTGTCTGGAGCAGTTCGATGACACGTTCCCTGCGCTCTTTCTTCGATTTCACCAGACCGTGAATATCAAGCCCTTCCGCAATAATATCCATTACTTTCATACGCGGATTCAGTGAAGCATAAGGGTCTTGGAATATCATCTGCATTTTACGGTTCAACGCATGAGTTTCCTTCTGGCTCTTTGGTGCATGAACATCCACACCGTCATATAGAACCTGGCCTGCCGTCGCATCGTACAGACGGATCATCGTCCGGCCTGTAGTAGACTTGCCGCAACCCGATTCACCAACGAGACCGAATGTTTCACCGCGCTTAATGGAGAAGCTGATATCATCAATCGCTTTGACTTCTGAAGCCTTGCCAGCGTTAAAATACTGTTTAAGATTTTTCAC
Source organism: Sporosarcina sp. NCCP-2331 (assembly GCF_023707945.1). Lineage (NCBI taxonomy): Bacteria > Bacillati > Bacillota > Bacilli > Caryophanales > Caryophanaceae > Sporosarcina > Sporosarcina sp. NCCP-2331. Next base: position 60,669 of record NZ_BRCD01000009.1, on the reverse strand, counting down.
TTCAATTAAATGGTCTGTCATCACACATTCCCTCCTGTCTGATCGACATAATAGCGGCTGCCCGGGAAAGTTTTCATCCGTTCGATAATAACCGCCGGCGGTTCGACTTGCGGTGCCTGAGGATGCAGCAGCCATGTCGCCGCATAATGCGTGTCACTTACCCGGAAGAATGGCGGCTGGCGTTCCATATCAATCTTCATCGCATACTCGCTGCGCAATGCGAACGCGTCCCCTGCCGGCGGATTCAGCAGATCAGGCGGAGTACCCGGGATCGCATACAGCTTCTGATCCGCCAGATCCATAGACGGCATCGAGCTGAGCAAGCCCCATGTATACGGGTGCTGCGGATTATAGAAGATTTCATCCACCGTTCCGATTTCTACGATTTTTCCGCCATACATGACAGCTACACGGTCAGCAACGTTTGCCACTACCCCGAGGTCATGTGTGATGAAGATAATACTTGTGTCAATTTTCTTCTGGATTTCTTTCATTAGTTCCAAAATTTGTGCTTGTATCGTTACGTCTAGTGCAGTCGTAGGCTCATCTGCGATCAAGATTTTCGGATTGCAGGCAAGAGCGATTGCAATAACGATCCGCTGACGCTGACCGCCCGAGAACTGGTGCGGATACATTTTATAACGGCTTTCCGCGTTCGGTATGCCCACCAGATTTAGCAGATTGATCGCTTGTTCACGAGCCTGCGATTTATTCATATTCTGATGTTTAAGGATCGGCTCCATGATCTGCTTGCCGATCGTCATCGTCGGATTCAGTGAAGTCATCGGATCCTGGAAAATCATCGAAATATCTTTTCCACGTATTTTCTGCATCGCCTTCTCGGAAACTTTCGTTAAGTCTTTTCCTTCAAACAGAATTTCCCCATTTTTATATTCAGCACTGTGCGCGGGAAGCAAACGCATAATGGATTTCGTCGTTACGGATTTCCCTGAACCCGACTCTCCCACGATGGCGAGTGTTTCCCCTTTATTCAAATCAAAATTCACGCCGCGGATCGCTTTCACTTCTCCTCCGAAAGTATGGAAGGAAAGCTCGAGGTCTTTCACTTGTAAAATCTTTGTCAACTTGCTCTCCTCCTCTTAGTCTTTCATTTTTGGATCAAGTGCATCGCGCAGTCCGTCACCTATCAAGTTAAAGGCAATCATTAAAATACTGATGACAAGGGCCGGGAACAACAAAACATACGGCTGGTGTTCCATCACTTTAAAGCCATCATTGATCAGTGTACCGAGTGAAGCAGCAGGCGGCTGAAGTCCAATCCCGATGAAGCTCAAAAATGCTTCAAAGAAAATCGCATTCGGAATCGTAAACATTGTGTTGATGATAATAATCCCGAGCATATTCGGCAATAAGTGTTTGGTAATGATCTTGCCGTCTTTCGAACCCAATGTCCGTGATGCAAGAACAAATTCCTGTGACTTATATTTCAAAGTCTGCGCACGTACGATCCGTGACATTCCTATCCATCCGGTTATGGAAATCGCAATAATGATTGCGGTAATTCCCGGGTCCATAATCATGATCATCAGAATAACCACAATCAGGGTCGGAATTCCGATCAATATCTCGACGACCCGCTGCATGATGTCATCCGTCCGGCCGCCGAAGTAGCCTGAGATTCCACCGTACGCAACACCCACTACCATATCAATGGCAGCCGCGACGAACGCGATGAACAGAGATATCTGTGTACCTTCCCATAGACGCGTAAACAAGTCACGTCCGAGTCCGTCTGTACCGAACCAATAGTATTCGTCCACTTTTTTCATTTCATATAAATCCACTTTTTTTCCGGCTAAATTTCCTACCCCGTCCATGATACCCATATTTTCAATGCCAGGCACTTTAGGCGGCAAGTTGGCATGCCGAAGATTTTGTGTATCCCCTGCATGTCCATTCAAATACGGACCGATCAGCGCCATAATGATTAAAAGAACAAGTACCACCATGCTGACAATCGCAGCTTTATTTTTTCTAAGACGCAGCCATGCATCCTGCCAGAAACTCAGACTCGGTTTTTCAATCCGTTCTGCCTGATCACTGTCAATCGTAATCCGCTCAAAATCCTCTTGAGGAAGCTCTTCATGTTCGAATTCATTACGCATTATCACTTACCTCCTGACAAGCGGATACGAGGGTCGATGACTCCGTATAAAATATCCACGATGAAAATAATAAAAATCAGAAACGCCGAGAACATTAACGTCGTCCCCATAATTGTCGCATGGTCACTTACCATGATGGACGATACAAACTGTTCCCCTATTCCTGGAATAGCAAAGATCTGTTCAACAACAAGCGATCCTGTAACCAGTCCTGCAGCCAATGGCCCGAGCACTGTAATTAAAGGAATTAAAGCATTTCTGAGTGCATGTTTAAATGCAATATCAAAACCGCTTGCACCTTTCGCCTTTGCCAATGTAATATAATCTGAACTCAACACTTCTATCATCTCAGTCCGTATAAACCGTGCCGATAGGGCAAGCGGTCCCATAGCGAGTGCAAGCGATGGCAGGACACTTGATTTCCATCCGTCATTCCACAGACCCACCGGTAATAAGTGCCATTCAGCAGCAATCCAATATTGCAACAAAGCAGCGAAAACAAAAGATGGAATGGAGATACCGAGTATCGCAACAAAGGTGCTTCCGTAATCCCAAAAAGTATTTTGCTTCAGTGCAGCAAGCATACCTAAAAGGATACCGACGAGAGTCCCAAAGACCATCGCTTGCGCTCCCAAGATTAATGAAGGTTTCAGTCTTGAAGCGAGTAGATCATTCACGCTTTTCCCTTTAAATGCAAAGGATGTGCCTAAATCACCTTTTGCTAAATTTTTCATATATATTGCATATTGAACAGGCTTTGGCTTATCAATCCCGTACTTCTTCTCAACAATCGCTTTTTGTGTATCATTCAGCTTGCTGTAAGAAGCAATGGGCGAACCTGGCAATGTCTGCATCAGGAAGAAAGAGGCCGTAGCAATTAAAATCAACGTTATGAACATATATACTATACGTTTTCCAATATACTTAACCATGTTGTATCACACCTCCAGGGGTTTATTACTTTATATGCAACCAAATATTTGGTGTATTTTCAATAGAAACTATCTTAAAAATATTACAACTATTGTTCGTTACTAAAAAGAGAGTATATGGAATAAAAATCTCCCATATACTCTCCCATATGAAACTTACAAAGCTTATTATTTACCTGAGATATAAGCCCACTTGTAGCTATAGTCAGCACCAAACGGGTGGGAAACTAAGCCTTTATAGTATGGTTTTTGTAAAATTACCAGACTACGTTGATAAATTGGTGCAATCGCTGCATCTTCTTCAAGGAGAATCTTTTCAGCTTTTGCGAATGCTTCATATCGTGCTTCAGGCTCAAGTGCAAGATCGCCTTTTGAGTCTTCGATTAACTTATCATACTCCGGGTTAGAGTAAGACATCAAGTTGTTAGTTCCATCAGTTACGAATAGATCCAAGAATGAAATTGGATCTTGGAAGTCAGGTCCCCATCCAGATACTTGGATATCATAGTCCTGATTAGTATCCAACTCTAGACGTACTGCAAACGGTACTTCTTTCAAAGAGATAGTAAGGCCTTCCAGGTTTCCTTCAAGTTGAGACTTAAAGTACTCGTCCATTTTCTTAGAAAGTTCAGTGTCGCCACCTAAAATTTCTAGTTTAAGAGAGTCCACGCCTAACTCTTCCAACCCTTTTTTCCAATGTTCTTGTGCTTCTTCTACATTGTACTCAAGATGGTTACCACTTAAATCACGGAAATCTTTTTCATTTTCATCAAATGCAAACTCGGTAGGTACCAAGTAATTTGCAGCTAGTGAACCGTTAGCGATTACCACGTCGACCATGTCTTCTTTTTCAAAAGACTTCGCTATTGCTTTACGAATGTTTACATTTGCAAGAGGAGTTTTTTCTCCACCTTTTTCTTGGTTGAATTTAAAGTAGAATACAGAAGTTTCAGGTTGGATTACTGCTTCTGGATCATCGCGATACTGCATAGCAAGGTCACCAGATACTCTCGTCCAATCCAACTTTCCATCTTGATAAAGCTTAACACCTGTTGCAGGATCCTTTACAACGTTAACATGAATTTCTCCAAGCTTCACAGTTTCTGCATCCCAATAGTGTTCATTTTTCTTATATGTCCAGCTGTCGCCTGTTCCATCCCAATCAGTTAGAACAAATGGTCCATTTGATAGAAGTCCTTCAGAGTTTGTTGCATACGCATCACCTTTAGATGTTACGAACTCTTCTTTTAACGGATAGAAAGTTCCGAATGACATTAGAGATAAGAAATAAGGCACTGGGCGTTCTAGCGATACTTCAAATGTCTTTTCGTCTACAGCTTTAACTCCTAGCTCAGACACTTCCATTTTTTCTTCAGAGATTTCTGTCGCGTTTTTCACTACGCCAGACATCATGAATGGTCCATAAGGTGAACCAGTTGCCGGATCGATTGCACGCTGCCAAGCATATACGAAATCATCTGCTGTTACAGGAGTATCATCTGACCATTTTGCATCACGAAGTTTAAATGTATAAGTTAAACCATCTTCACTTACTTCAGCTTCTTCAGCTGCCATTGCAGGTTCTGCAATATTATCTTGGTTCAAACGGTAAAGACCTTCGTTAATGTTGTTCAACACGTTAAACCCAACTTGATCTTCAACTATAGCTGAGTCAACAGACGGAATTGCTGCGGACTCTTCCAAGTACAATACTTGTTCAGCGTCCGGCTCGCCAGCCTCTTCTGCTGGTTTCTCTGTCTTTCCCTCATCTTTATCCGGCTCTGCTGCAGGCTTGTCTTCTTCTTTTTTGTCTCCGCCGCAAGCTGCCAGGAACATACTCAGCACCAATGTCAGTGCCATTAGTAAAAACCACTTTTTACTCTTCAAATCATTGACCTCCCCTTTATGTTTGTTTGAAGAACTAGCTATTTCATTATACAAGAAAAATTTATAGATGTAAACGCTAACAATGAAATTATCTTAATTTTAAAGTTTCTGCGTAAATTCTATATTTATTACGTTTATTCTTGTATGATAGAAGCTAGATATGTAATTAAAGAAGAAAAGAAGGATTTATATGAAATCTACTATTATTGTTTTTTTTATCACCCAAATAGTAATTTTTGTTTCTATTTGGGTATTCTTTGATAAGTTGTCCTTGCTCAATTATATCAACACCTCTTTTTTCATCAGCTTTCTCACGCTGTTTATTGGTGCTGTTATGTATATTATCCGTACGGGCTTCTTTGATTTCTTTATGCAAAGTACACGGAAGGTTCTGGCACGCAAGGGGCAAAAAGAAGCCATTGAGTCCATGCGGCCCTTTTCGGAAACCCTGCCAGCAAGCCCCGCTTGGTTTTTCCTGGCGGGACTTCCCTCATTTGTACTTATGCTCATCGCATTGATTATTTATTATATTTGAATATAAGAAAAGCAGCGCCTCTAAGGAGAACGCTGCTCGTCTTTTATTTTCGATCCTCAATATCCAATTTACTCCCATCGTTGAATTTAATTTCAACTTCAAACTTTTCATAATCATCTTTCAGATCAAATGCTTTCAATACTTGATTGATCGTTTCTTCTTTAGGGCTGTCTTTCGTCAAATCAAGCTGTTTCACTTTTGGATATAAATCATCAAATGCTTCCTGACCTTTTAAGTACATACCATTTACTTCATCTTCTACTTTAGCTTCAATTGGCTGTCCATCGTCCTGGTCAATTTCCGCTTCATATTCGCTGTCTTTTCCATATGAAATTTCTATATCAATTTCTCTAAATGTAAGCTGATCCATATCTGCCTGCATTTGATCTTTGTTCGTATCAGCTTGAGTACCCGAATCTGTTGCAGTACCGGAAGTGCCGCCCTGATCAGCAGCCGCATCCGATTGTTCACCGGTGTCCATTGTGCCATCTGTCTGTTCAGTCTGGTTTGACGAATTACTGTTCGTTCCTTCATTGCTGTTCGGCGTTTTTTCATCGGAACCGCAGGCCGCCAGACTTAAAGCCATAATTAAAATAAGGGTAATAAAAAGCCGTTTCATTGATTTTCCTCCATTCTGAATGTTCTACAGCTTATATTCCCCATTTCTCGATTTTTTAACCGATTATTTTTTTCACATCAGGGTATGTTGATATATAAAGGAGCGATGAGAATGCAGGATCATAATCCACTGTCTGCAATTGGTGCGATCAACACCATTGAATCAGCATTTCAGGTAAAAAACAATTTGCGCCGGGCACATGCAGTCGGTTTAGCTTTTGACGCAAAATTCCAGCCTACCGGGGCTGCGGAACCTTTTACAACAGCAGCACATTTACAGCAAAAAGAAGTCTCTGCAATCGTACGCTTTTCCCACAGTTCCACAAAACCTAATCCACATAAAAAAATGAATCCGATAAAAGGCATGGCAGTCCGCTTTCAGTTAACTGCTAATACCTTTACAAATTTGACGATGGCCAATATACCTGTCTTTATCAGCGAAACACCAGAAGAATTCATAAATTTGTTGCAGACTTTTGAACGTGACAAAAGCGATTGGTCAAAACGTTTGGATTTTCTATTGCATGACGCAGATTACAGGGCGTTCGCAACCATTCTTAGAAAGTTGAAACCTTTTAAAAACTTTGAAACGCTTCATTACTATGCCCTCCACACTTATTACCTAATTAATGAAAGACAGCAAAAACAGGCCGTACGATTTGAATGGCAGCCTGTGACTTCTAATGAAAGCAATATGGAGGGAACAGATATGGAAAGCACTCTTATCAAAAAAGTTCAGTCTGGAGAGCTTATTCAATTCCGGCTGCTCATTCAGCTTGCAGAATCCGGAGATCCGGTTGATAATCCGGCAATCGCCTGGCCCAGCAACCGAAGAAAGATTGAAGCAGGCGTCCTGACACTCCTCTCTCTTCGTCCAGACAATGCAGAGAAGCTGGTATTTGATCCAACAGTTACCACGCCTGGCTTGGAATGCAGCGAAGATCCAGTTTTGCGGTTCCGTTCTTCTGCCTATGCGGAATCTGCCAGACGGCGCGGCGCAAATGATTAGAGCAGATATTACACAATTAAACCGCCACTTGAAAAGTGGCGGTTTTTCTCCGTACCCCTGATAGATTGCGCGTCGGCTTACAGCTTCAAACCACTCTGGTGCACTTAAATAGAAAATGCCCTTTCCCTCATATACATCACTACAAAAGAATCCTCTAAATACTCTTCCAATTCTTCTGTCAGGATTTCCAAGTCTGACTCCACGCACTCATGATCATTACTATATTTAATTCTATTGTATTCCAGAAAGGAGATTAGGTGTCTGCGCCTTTCAGTTCTGCCTTCCATACCATAGTTGCAAAAGAACAAATCCATCATTCTATGCACCCTGTTTGTCACCTTGTATTTTTGACGGCATAGATGAATGAATGCCGAATCCGGTAAGTGAACCAATTCTTCAGTCGACATGTTTATCTCCTCCTTTCATTTGTTGCTGACTGGTTGTTTGTTTGAGTACGAGAACGACAACCATCATTAATACAGCCACATACAGCCAGCCATATGTGAAGGTCCCGCTAGTGTCTACAATATATCCGAATAGCGGAGGAATGATCAATACACCCCATGAGCTGATTGTTACAGTGACACCGGTAGCAAGCCCGGACTTTTCTTTCTGAACCAGTTCCACTATGATCGTCATCCAAACACCGTTATAACCGGATACGGAAAAACCAAAGATGAAGACTGTGATTAGAACGGCTAATAACGGCGTAGCAGGAAGAAGCATCGCAAAAATTATTGCACAAATCCCTGTCAGAATCGTAACAAAGAACATGATGATCATTCGGTTACCGGCAAAGAACCGGTCACTGATTGCCCCCCACGCGACTCTGCCAATAGAGCCTCCCACTTCAGCCAATACGAGTAAAAGCCCCGCTAAAACAAGTGTCATCTCTAACTTTTCGAAAGCAAACAAGATGATGTACGTCGTGAGGCATAATTGCGCCCCCTGCAAACCCATCGCACTGATACTCAATAAAAGAACCTGTCTATTATTCAAAACCATTCGAAGATCTTTCCAGAATTCACTTTTATTCGACAGAGTAGATTTTTTGGTTATAGACTGCGCTGAGTCTTGATAGTAGTATGCTACTAATGCGCCCACAGCCAGTAAAACTAAGCAGCTGATGAATAACGCCGGCCGCCAGCCAATTTCTTTAGCTGCAGGCAATAATAATAGCGCAGCCAATGCAGAACCTGCTGTAATTCCCATTTGTTTAATGCCCATTGCTGTACCCCTGCTGTGCTGCGGAAACCAATAAAGAATTCCCCTATTCGTTGTAGGATGCATCGCAGCATACGCACCCCCGCCGACCACTACAGCAAACAGCAATAAGTAAAAGTGAGTTGTAAGCGTTATAAGAATAAAACTGATTCCAAGTAAGAACACGGTTCCAAATAATTGCTTCTTTGATCCCAAGCGGTCTGCCAATAACCCTGATGGAATCGCAGCCAATGACTGTCCCAGAAAAAGAGCAGCCGGCAACAATCCAATCTGTGTATGGGAAAGAGATAAATCTTTACCGATTAATATCGTCAAAGGCGCCAGACTTCGGCCGACAAATGACACCATAACTTGAGCAACCAATAGCCAGATCAGCATTTTCCAAGCTGTCTGCAATGTTTGTCCTTTTGAATTCACACTCGCCATGCCAATCATCTCTTTTAACTTTTATAATGAAAAAGAGAGGGCTGGCAATCAGCGCACTCTCCTTTTATCACTCACTTACAAAACATTGAAACACTGCCTAATCCATCAAACTGCGCAACAACAGAATCACCCGATTCAAATGAAATTGCTTCAGACATCGCTCCACTTAGTACGATGTCACCTTTCTTTAATCCTTTTCCGCGCTTGCTCAGCTCTTTGACTGACCAGGCAATTGCTTCAGCAGGGTGACCGAGTACAGCAGCACTTGAACCCGTTTGCTCCACTCTGCCATTTTTGGACATGACCATTCCAATACCACCTAAATCAATGGATTCCGGTGAAATCCACTTACTGCCGACAACAAAACGAATGGACGAACAGTTATCAGCTATCACATCCACTAATGTGAATTTAAAATCCTTATATCTGCTGTCGATTACTTCCAGTGCAGGTGCCACATATTTCGTAGCCTTGATCACATCATCCGCAGTGATATTTTCGCCCTCTAAATCCTCACCCAATAAAAAGGCGATTTCAGGTTCTACTTTCGGATGAATCAATTCGGAGTATTTGACCGGCTCCCATTCCGTTGCCAGCATATCTGCATGAAGATAACCATAAATTGCCTGGTCAACCCCCATCATGACTTGCTTTGCCTTACTCGTAAGACCAAGTTTTACACCAACATGCTTCGTATTATTTTCAGACAGACGATGTTCCAACAAACGATCTTGGATTACATATGCTTCTTCAATTGTCAGCTCAGGATATTTATCCGTGACCTTCACAACCTCCCGGGCATCACGCTCTGCTGTATATAAATAGTCTACAATTTCTTTTTCACGATCAGTCAGTACTGTCATAGTGATACCCCCGCTTTCTCCTTCTTTGCCAATTCAGCGGCCACATCCAGAATCATATCTTCCTGTCCGCCGACCACTTTCATTCTTCCCAGTTCCATTAAGATGTCACGAGGATCCAGACCAAATCTGGCTGCTGCCCGTTCCGAATGCAATAAGAAGCTCGAGTATACACCGGCATAGCCAAGCACCAGACTGCCCTTCTTAATTTCCTGTGTACCTGGAATCAGCGGTCCGACAATATCCTCAGCTAAATCCATCATTTTGTAAAGATCAATCCCTACGTCCATACCCATGCGGTCCATTACCGCCAGCAAAACTTCCGTCTGCGTATTGCCGGCTCCCGCCCCCAGACAGCGTACCGCGCCGTCAATACGGGTGGCTCCCTCTTCAATAGCGGCCAATGTGTTCGCGACAGCCAATGATAAATTATTATGTGCATGGAAACCGACTTCGATATCCAACGAGCCGCGCAGCGCTTTAATTCGTTCACTCACTTGATGAGGCAGCAGTGCGCCAGCTGAATCGGTTACATAAACGGCTTGCGCTCCATAACTCTCCATCAGTTTCGCTTGCTCCACTAATTTATCTACAGGCACCGAATGCGCCATCATCAGAAATCCTAAAGCTTCCATTCCAAGTTCACGTGCCTGACTGATATGCTGTGCAGATACATCCGCTTCCGTTGAGTGAGTTGCTACCCGCACAAGACCCGCGCCCAATTTATGTGCTTGTTTCAGTTCACTCATCGTGCCGATACCCGGAATAAGCAAGACTGCTACTTTTGAATCCGTACATTCATCAACTGCAGCTTCAATTAATTCCATTTCATTGACTAAGGACTTTCCATACTGGACAGTAGAGCCTCCAAGGCCGTCTCCATGACTTACTTCTATATAATGCATACCCGCATCATTTAAAGCTCGGGTAACATTTCGTACTTGTTCGACGGTAAATTGATGCGCTACCGTATGACTTCCATCGCGTAAGCAAACTTCTGTAATTTTAATTGGTTTCTTTGTCATGTGCGTTACTCCTTCCTCTTCATTAGATGAGCGACTTTTTCTCCTGCATCGACCGGGCAAAATCTTCCGCTACACGCGTAGCTGCCGCTGTCATGATATCAAGGTTCCCCGCGTACTCGGGGAAGTAATCGCCGGCCCCTTCCACTTCTACAAAAACGGTGACGACATTCCCTTCGAATAGCGGTGCTTGCTTTAAACGATATCCAGGCACATACTCTTTCACTTTTGCCACCATATTTTCAATGGATTCCTGAATCGCTTTTTCATCCATATTCTTCACTTCACAATAAATCGTATCTCGCATTAAGATGGGCGGATCAGCAGGATTTAAGATAATCAATGCCTTCCCTTTATCCGCTCCGCCGACTTCTTCAATTCCTCTGCGTGTAGTAATCGTAAATTCATCAATGTTCGCGCGTGTCCCGGGACCGGCGCTCAAACTCGAGATAGTCGCTACGATTTCTCCATATGTAACATCCGCTACCTTATTGATGGCATTCACAATGGGTATCGTCGCCTGTCCGCCACACGTAATCATGTTGACGTTATCCAGCTCACCTGCATTTTCTCCATTGCTTACAGCCGGCGAAAAGAAAGGTCCAATGGCTGCAGGTGTTAAATCGATTGCCAGCTTCCCTAAGCTCTTCAGTACTTCCGCATGATGAAGATGAGCTTTGGCAGAAGTTGCATCAAACACGATGTCTGCCATTTCAGGATTGTCGGTAATTGCTTGAATTCCAGTAGAGAATGTTTGATAACCTCTCTCTTTCGCCCTCTTCAGTCCATCAGATTCTGGCTCAATTCCAATAACAGCTGTTAACTCTATAACATCACTGCGTTCCAGTTTGTACATTAAATCAGTTCCGATATTCCCGGAACCGATGATGGCTGCTTTTATTTTTTCCATCGTCATACTCCCTTCCTACCAGCGTAGTATTTATTCAAAGTGTACAGTGACAGCACCGACAGGACCGAAATCCGCCTTAATCGTGTCTCCTGCTTCCACTACAACTGCTCCTGACAGCGCTCCGGGTAAAATCAATTCATCTTTTTTCAATGAAATGCCGAATTCATGCAGTTTATTCGCAAGCCAGGCAACAGCATGTGCGGGATGACCAAGCGCTGCAGCTCCTGCGCCTGTTGCAATCAGCTCGTCATTTTTATAGAGCACCATACTATTTGTTCGCAAATCCAGCATTTCCAACGTAGATTGCTTATCACCGACCACCACTTTTGCGCTCGATCCATTATCTGCAACTGTATCAATTAATTTAATTTTCCAATCAGCTACCCGGCTGTCTATGATTTCAATCGTCGGCACAACATATTTCGTAGCCATCATGACGTCCAGAAACGTTACATTAGGTCCAGCTAAATCTTCAGACAATACAAAACCTATTTCCGCTTCAACTTTTGGCGCCAACATTGAATCCACTTTGACTACCGCTTCATTTCTCAATTCCATATCATCATAAAGATGACCGTAATCCGGCTCATCAACATTCAGCATTTTTTGCATCGCTGCACTTGTAAGACCTACTTTTTTGCCGATGATCGTCCTTCCTTCAGACAATTTCTGCTTCACCATTTCCAGCTGTATATAATAAGCATCTTCCACTGTTAACGAGCTGTCTCTTTCCGTCAAAGGGGCAATCCCTTCGCGTGTTTTTTCAGCTTCTAATAGTTCTGATGCATACTCTTCAATTTTAGTAGACAAGGTACTTCCTCCTCCTGCTCGAAAACAACAAAAGGCGGGCGCAATGCCACCTTTCGCTGTTCGTTTTATTTTTTAATTGTAATAGTCTTCGCCTCTGTGTAAAAATCAAAGCTGTGGCGGCCGCCTTCTCTTCCAATTCCACTTGCTTTTGCTCCTCCAAATGGAGTACGCAGATCACGGACGTACCAGCAGTTTACCCATAGTAAGCCTGAGTGTACTTGAGACGTTACACGCTGGCCGCGTCGAAGATCATTCGTCCAAACCACTCCAGCTAATCCATAGATAGAGTCATTAGCAATATCAATCGCTTCTTCTTCTGTCTTGAAAGGAATGATGACAGGTACCGGCCCGAAAATCTCTTCTTGTGCGACACGCATTTTATTATTTACATCATATAGTACTGTCGGCTCATAAAAGTTGCCTTCAGGCAAAGCTTCTACCAATTTACCGCCGTAAGCAAGTTTGGCTCCCTCATCCAGTCCGATTTGGACATAGTCCGCAACTTCTTTCAAATGACTTCTTGAAACAAGCGCTCCCATATCTGTAGACTCGTCTGTCGGATCGCCGACTTTAATGTTTTTCACTGCTGCCACAAACTTTTCAAGGAACTTTTCGTAGATTCCTTCTTGAACCAGAATTCGTGAACCTGCCAGACAAATTTCGCCTTGGTTACGGAAGATCGCTTCGATCGATCCTTCGACCGCTTCATCCAAATCCGCATCTTCAAATACGATATTTGCTGACTTCCCGCCTAATTCCAATGAAACTGGTGTCAGGTTTTCCGCAGCATTACGCATAACGGTCTTCCCTGTCTCTGATTCGCCAACAAATGAAATTCGCTGAACATATGGATGCTTCGCCATAACAGTTCCAACTGTACTTCCCGGACCTGTAATAATGTTCAGAACACCTGGAGGTAAACCGGCTTCATTCGCAATCTTCCCAAGCAATACTGCACTTAATGGTGTATCAGAGGCCGGTTTGATGACGACTGTATTTCCGGCCGCGAGTGCAGCGGATGCTTTCCACGTCATTTGCATGAACGGTAGATTCCAAGGAATAATCAAACTTGTTACACCTGCCGGAGCATATTGTACATAGGACATATGGTTTGCCATGTCATAATGCTCGTGCACCATATATTTCGCCATTTCAGCAAAGAACCGGAAGTTAGATGCGGCACGCGGAATATCGAACTCACGGCTTTCACGAATTGGTTTTCCGACATCCAATGTCTCTACATACGCAAGTTCTTCCACATTTTCAAGAATCAAATCTGCCATACGGCAAAGGATTTCTGAACGTTTTTCAACCGGCATATTACTCCAGATTCCACTTGTGAATGCTTTGTGTGCCGCCTCGATCGCACGGTTGGCATCTTCTTCTCCGCCCTTGGCGACTGTAGCAAGTTTTTGGTTGGTTGCCGGATTGATCGTATCAAATGTTTCTCCTGAAATTGCATCTACATATTGTCCGTCAATAAATAGTTTAGCATCCTGGACAGTCGTGTTGTCCGCTACTAATTCTTTGGCCACGGTATTCCTCCTAGTCTTCAATCTCGATGATCATCTCAATTTCTATTGCAGTATTGTTAGGGAGCTGCGACATTCCAACTGCCGACCGTCCATGCTTTCCTTTTTCACCAAACACTTTGCCGATTAAGTCAGAAGCACCGTTCATCACTTTCGGCTGATCCGTGAAATCTTCTGTGCTGTTGACCATGCCTAGAACTTTCACGAATTGCTTCACTTTGCTGAGTTCACCAATTTCTTCTTTCACTACACTGATTAAGTTCAACATCGATTGCTGGGCTGCCAAATATCCTTCTTCGACAGTCAGGTCTCTTCCCAGTTTTCCGTGGTACTGATCTACGCCCTGTCCGGCAGTGAATAATAAGTTTCCCGTTCGTACGCATCGTACATAGTCTCCATGTGAAGGACGTAATGGAGGCAGTTCCAATCCTAACTCTTTCAATTTTTCTTCAGGCGTCATTTTTTCATCTCTTCCTTTACAGATATGTTGAGGAACTCCAATGCATTTCCACCAAGAATCGCTTTTCTTTGTTCATCAGATAGATTCACCGTGTCATCAACCACTTTACCCGGCGGTATTTCCCGCAGCAGGAACGGATAGTCAGAGCCCATCACAATTTTTTCATGACCAAAGCGATCTATCATAAAATTAAGATTTAACGGATCATAATTCAAAGAATCAAAGTAAAAGTTCTTTGCATAAAAGCTAGGCAGTTCTTTCGTCTGTCTCAAATGCGGCCAAACCTTCCAGCCTTGGTCTAACCGCGGCAAGATATACGGGAAGGAGCCCCCGCCGTGTGCAAAGCAAACTTTCAGCTTCGGAAACTTTTCCATTACGCCTCCGTTGATCAAGCTCGCAGCAGCCAACGCCGTCTCACTTGGCATTCCTACTGTATACATGAAATTATGACGCGGCATTCTTTCCCCGCCCAGTGTTTCCCATGGATGTACGAACAAAGGAACTTCCCACTTTTCTGCCATTTCAAAGAACTTCGTGAAATCAGGATCGTCCAAGTTCTTTCCATTGATATTGGTTCCGATTTCTATGCCTTTCAATCCAAGCTCCTTAACGCATCTTTCCATTTCACGAATGGATACTTCCACGTCTTGCAAAGGGACCGTTCCCAAACCGATAAAACGATCTGGATACTGTTTAACCGTCTTTGCGATAAAGTCATTTTGGATTTTTGACATTTCTTCAGCTTGTTTGCCATCTGCCCAATAAGAAAATGTCACAGGGATTGGAGACAAGACTTGAATGTCCACGCCTTCCGCATCCATGTCTTCAATACGTTTTTCAGGACTCCACACTTGATCTGTCACTTCACGGAAGACTTTACCTTCCACCATAATATTGGCTCCACAAGAACATGTTTTTTCTAAAGTCGGCCAGCGTCCGCCGCCAAACTTTTCCACAAAGTCAGGAATATCTTCAGGAATGATATGTGTATGGAAGTCTACTCTCATTTCCACAACCCTACTTCTTCAGACATTACGTGACCGCAATGATTACATGTACGTAATTCTTCACTGCCGTTGAACTCTTCGATTGCCGCTTTAACCTGTGTTCCAATATCAGTTAGTTGAATAGTCTTTTTATGCATCTCTTGGTCACAGTTTTCACAGAACCAAACAAAATCTTCCAGTTCACCTTGATCGCGTTTACGCTCAATTACAAGTCCGTACGTATCAGCAATACGGTGCGGGGAGTGCGGCATCATAGCTGGAAGCATGAATACTTCCCCCTCTTTCACTTCCACTACTTCACGTTTGCCTTCAAAGTTGATCACTTCAACAAAGCAGCTGCCTTTTATTTGATAGAAAAATTCTTCAGAAGGGTCCACATGAAAATCGCGCCGTCTGTTTGGCCCACCTAAAATCATACAAATAAATTCTGAATCTTCCCATAAAACCTTGTTGTTGACTGGTGGCTGCAGCGCATCTTTATTGTCCTCGATCCACTGTAATAGGTTGAACGCCTTTAAAGTTTTGATTGTTGAAGTTGTCATTTGAAACCCTCCATTATTTTAGTTTTTATTTTTTCTTGCTAGACAATGAATATGTTTTTGTCCCTTCAGAGTTTAGAAGTACACCAAACACAACACCCTCTCTTTCATTACTAGCTGTATTATCATTATAAATGAAAACGCATACATCGTTCCACATCTCTATTTCACCATGTGAAATAGTCAGAATTTCTCTTCTATATATGATGAGTTAAGTTTGCAGCATAGACAGCAAATTTACGCAATGCTAAGTTGATTAAGTGGAAGGCGGCGAAATGCAAAGATGTGCTCATAACGCTGCGCTTTAATCGCAGAAGCCGTTCTTCGTTCCGGCTCTTCCTGCGGGAACAGCACGAGCCGAAGACTCTTCCCTTTCTTATTTCTTATTTCTTATTTCTTGTAAGTAAAGAACAATTTCTGAAAACAGAATAAATAAAATCAAACCAATAACTAATGGATCCATAAATATGATAGAGCCTTTTAAAGTGTCTGATAACTCAGCATCTGGTAGAACCGACTTTAGCACAAAGATATTAAAGCCGCCGTTTCAACCCTTCTTGGAGTAAAACATTCAGCAGAAGTTCGTTTTCCCGCTACCCTACACCCGAAGCCTAATCTAACTGAAGTGCTGTGAGATCGGCTGAAGAATGATGTTGTGAACAATGTACTTTTTCAAAGGATCTATCAAATCAAAATAGTAAGTCGCCATTAAAGTTAAAGCATTATGATCCTGGAAATTTGTGGGATTTACCACAGTTAAAAATTGTTACAACTGAAAAAGTAGAAGGTCAAGTTTTTATTGAAGCTATTCCTGTGGACCACCTGCAGCCTTGCCCTATCTGTACTTCGAGCTGCACCATCCGACGGGGTACGAGCTACACACGAATGGTTCGTCATTTGGATGCATTTGGCTGCCATGTGTATTTGAAGTTGCCCGCGATTCGTCTTTCCTGTAAAGAATGTATGGCTTCTTTTGTTTGGGATTACGCCTTCGTTGCCCCGAAAAAGCGCAATACAAAAGCGTTCGAAGCCACATTGCCGAAACAAGCGATTCGCTCGACGATTACCCATACCGCATGCGTGACGGAAATACCCGCCTCTACTGTGGCACGTGTCATACATATGTGGAAAACAACTGCTGCCGCACTTGTTCAACAAGCATGCCAAGAGAAGGCAGAGCAGTGTCAGAATCTCGTGCTAGGAATAGATGATTTCGCAATTCGAAAAGGGCATACGTATAATACAGGTTTACACGACTTACGGAACAGTACATTCTTAGACATCATTCCAGGACGCACCCTCAACGAATTGGAAACGTATTTCCACGCGCAGCCATCCCTTTGCGCGTTGGCTCCAAAGGCTATTGTCATGGACCTTGCGAAAGCCAACCATACCTTTGCGAAGACCTGTTTTTCCGAAGCGATTCGGATTTCAGATCGTTTCCATGTCAACCGTTATGTCACCGACGCGCTGCAATTCGTTCGAATATCTCTTCAAAAAGATTTGGCTCCCCTCGCGAAAAAGGAGTTAAAAAAGCACTTTCGAATTCTCGGTAAACGCAACGACCAGCTGACGAGTGAAGAAATGAGGATACTGGAAAGGCTCTTACCATACGACTCGACTTTACGTCAAGTCTATCAGTGGAAAGAGGCGTTCATTGACTGGTATGACTGTAGTTCGTCGTATAAACAAGCACTGACTGGATATACGCAATGGCTCCAACAAGGAGAAGTGATTGACCATCCAGCAATCCAAGACTGCCTGAAAACCATGAAGAATTGGCATGCTGAAATCTGTAATTACCATCAATTGCGCTTCACCAACGCAGCGGTGGAAGAGAAAAATAATTTGATTAAATCTTTACAACGTCGCCACTTTTTCACACGCAATCCAGTGCATTATAAAGAGACAATTTTACTGGAGTGCAATCTCGAATGGATTGTGTATGGCGACTAGTCAAGCACATGTTTTGGTGAAGAGCCATAAATTCTTAAGCCTTTTCCCTCCACATCCTTATCTTACATTCAGCTGTCTATATGCTCTGATAACTCTTTAACATTTTCTGAACTTTATTATTCTCTCTGCGCTAATTATACTTATCTTATTTCTAGCACTACAGGAAAACGCTTACATAACTCTGTAAATATGCAGAGTTTTCTATGCACAGCTTCCCTCTTTTCTTTGTAAGTAGATTACACTCCTGCCATTCCTTTATGATTTTATAAATCGTAATTCGTGTTAGTCCAGTGTAGTTGGACAGCTGTTGTTGATTGAGAGGAATTTCATTACTATTGTACTTACAACTGATTTCCAAAAGGGAATTGGCTAACTGTTCTTCTGCTGAGAGTGATTTCAATTGGATGATATTTCCCAAATGTTTTAATTTAGTAATCATGGAGTTATAAAACAGGTCTTGGAAAGATTTATCTTTTATCATCAACTCCCGATACTTACTGTAATCAAATTGGTATATTACAGAGTTTTCCAAAGTACAAGCAGATGAAAAATAAGAACTTTGATCCAATATCTGTTCACCAAAAACTTGTCCATTCCCTAGAATTTCAATAATTCTTTCCTTTCTGTTAAATACATCCATGCTGATTTTAATCTTTCCTTCAACCAATATATAAACTTCGTTTCCGGTAGTTCCTTGCTCATAGATCACCGTATTCCGCTTCACAAACATTCTTCTGCCATGCTTGAGATATATATTATCCACAAAAGCCCCTCCCTCTTGTACTTTTTATACCATGTCAGGTCCTGAATCCTAGTTATATATAGGATAAACAACTAATCCAACTTATCCTTTTCTGGTATAGGTTGGATAAACAACAAGAAAAGGATGATCTCTCCAAGAATAAAGTGCGCAAAATTAAACATGTTGAAGGCATGCGTAAAGCATCGAATAAGCAGATGTATAAACGACTCATTTTATCAAGCTTTATCTGGAAAGATTTTTTCTCTTCAGTCTTCTGGCATGCGTATAAAGATGGCGGTATTACTGGTTACATCCCCATCACCGAAAGAAGACAGCGGACGCCCAGGCATTCCAGAGATTCCTTAAAGATCTTATATCTAGAGGTCAATTCGGCAAGCACTATTGTGGTCATTCTTAATAATGCCCGCATCATACCAAAGTGTTCAAACCCTTCTTGGAGAAAAACAGTCAGCTAGAGCTCGTTTTCCTGCTACCCTACGGTTCAAAGTATAATTTAACTGAAGGGCTGTGGAACTGGCCTAAGAATGATAGTGTGAACGAGGTGTTTTTTCAATAGTTCTATCAAATCAAAAGGAATGTAAAGGAATCTAAAGGAAAGACTTAATTGATTACTTGTGAAGTATTAATCTTTAGATCATTTTATATCACTAGCGTTGCTTAATTTTGTATTCATTATTCCGACTATTAATTCTGGCTAAAAAAAAAAAAAACGAAAACACCAGTATACAGGTAGTAAACATCCACTTTTTACCATACCTTTTGACTAGGGCAACAGAAACAAACCATTAACGTTACGTTACGCTTTTTCCTTCGATTTTACGGAGCCATATATGTGCTGATTTCCATAAGGATGCCTTCAGATAACGACTGATCGGTAAATACGTTCGCTTACTGTTTGTCCTTAACTGCGCGGGTACGTTCAAGCAATATACAATCATAGCGGCGTATACTTGATTATGTACCCCCTGCTGACTTTGACCATAGAACTTCTTGATATTCAAATGCCGTTCCATACATTTGAAGAACAGTTCGATGGCCCGACGAGACTTGTACAGTTCGGCAATTTCATCTGCGGACAAATAAAATTAATTAGTGAGCAGGTTTAATTGATTCTCTTTGGAATCAGGCACCTGAAGGAGACGAAACACATTTTCAGAACGGTTCTGTGAAGTACCGCTGACCACCATTCCGTCGGATTGCACTGATGAATTCTCTGGCAGTTCAAAGCGCTCGAGTGGGCGTACCACCGCATTCTTACGCAAACGGGACGCGAAGAAATATCCCTCATCCGATCGAATCGTTCATCTTCCATGAAAACGAGTCTCAGATGCAGTTTGATGCCTGATTTGGTTTTACGGAATGTCTCCCAACGGTGATTGTTCAGATTCAATGGCAAAGTACTCGAATCAATAATTTTCAAAGACGTTGTAAAGAAATCCGTAGGAATTTGATGCAAACTTCTTCCTAGTTGGGAGAAACTAATGGAATCCAAACTCGTGGCTTCTTGCAGTTCTCCCGAAAAGACACTATCACTGATGGCACTTTCTGTTTAATGAAGTTGTGCATATAATAGTAATTTTGTAAACGAAGCCATATACAAATTTTTTGTATAGTAGTCCAGACAATGGGCTTTTACCTGATCTTCAAATAATTCGTTGGAAATAGGGGCAGCCCATTGCTCAAATGCTGTTTTTCGTGTCAATCTTATCCATGTGTGAGTCCCTTATTTTGGATTTTGATAGGTTACTACCTGCCCACCATTATAAAGGATTTTTTTGTGCTTGGCTTTAATTACAGAGTATTACGTTTTCTATCAATTTGTATTTAGTTTTAATGCGACGCTAGTGATTTTATATAATCAAAAAAGGGGAAACAAATCACACAGTTTCCCCTTTTCATTATATAAACTATATCACCGATCAAGTGAAATTAGCTATAAAAACCTGTTGGTGGTGGATCGAAATTTGCTGCAATCGTTTTAACTTGCGTATACTCATCCAGTGCCTCTTTACCATATTCTCTTCCTAAACCGCTATTTTTAAAGCCTCCAAATGGAGCACCTGTTTGGAAGTTAAAGTATTGATTAATCCAGACACTGCCGGCTTGTAGCTTTTGGGCAGTCGCAATTGCAGCTTTGAAATCCTTTGTCATGATACCCGCAGCCAACCCGAACTCTACATCATTTGCCTCTTTGATGACCGTATCGATATCATTCCATCGCATTACAGTAAGAACTGGTCCGAAGATTTCTTCTTGCGAAATTCTCATATGGTTTGTCGCTTCGAAAATAGTTGGTTCAATAAAATACCCATGTTCGTTGCCAGGAACAGTTATGCGATTTCCTCCTACCAACAATTTAGCGCCTTCCTCTTTAGCGATCTCAATATAACCCAATACTCTTTTTCCTTGTTTTTCATTGATAAGCGAGCTAACTCTTGTGGATGGATCCGTCGGGTCACCCACTTTGACTTCTTTTGCTCTTTTTACCAACTTTTCTATAAACTCGTCATAAATATCATCGTGAATAAATAAACGGGAGCCTAGAATACAACTTTGCCCATTAAAG
The DNA here is from genome assembly GCF_023707945.1 of Sporosarcina sp. NCCP-2331. Lineage (NCBI taxonomy): Bacteria > Bacillati > Bacillota > Bacilli > Caryophanales > Caryophanaceae > Sporosarcina > Sporosarcina sp. NCCP-2331. The sequence goes on along the minus strand of NZ_BRCD01000009.1, from coordinate 39,487 downwards.
GAACAGTAACCAAATGTAACATTTTCAACGGCGCTATCAATATCCACGTCCGGAAAAACAATATGTGGAGATTTCCCACCTAATTCAAGCGTGACCGGCATAAGCCTTTCACCTGCTGTTTTACCAATTAGACGACCCACACCTACACTGCCTGTGAAGGATAATTTATGGATATCAGAATGATTCATGAGTGCTTCTCCAGCTTCAATACCATAACCTGGGACAAAATTGACAACACCTTTTGGCAAAATATCTTTCAGAATCTTTGCAAGTTCTAATGTGGATAAACTTGCATCTTCAGCAGGTTTCATCACGATAGTATTTCCCGCAGCAAGGGCTGGAGCAAGTTTGAAAGATACCATAATCATAGGTACATTCCAAGGAATGATTTGAGCACATACACCTAAGGGATCTTTTTGTACGATCAGTTGACCGTTTGTAATAGGCCTTGAAGTACCCTCGAACATTAAAATTGCCGAAGCGAAATATCGAAATTGACTAATAGCAATACCGTAATCCATGGAAAGTTCGTGAATTGGACGACCTGTATCAAGGCAATCGATCATACAAAACCGTTCCTTGTTTTCCTCCAATGCATCCGCGATTTTATGAAGATATGCCGAACGTTCTTCGACAGATACTTGAGACCAGCTTTCAAATGCAATATTGGCAGATCTGACGGCTTCGTCAACCTCTGTTTTTCCACCTCTTGCTATTCTGGACAATAGCTCGCCAGTTGCAGGATTAATAGAGTCGATATATCCATTTGATGATTCTACAAATTCACCATCAATAAAAGGACCATATTGCGTTTCAAATTTAATGGTCGTACTACTTTTGCTAATCGTTTTCATATAAATCTCCCCCATCAATTTTTTTATCCCATTTGCGTTGCATAGATAACTAATGAAAACACCTATTTACCATTTACAATCTCTTCAGTTGTTTCCTACTAACGCAATCGCTCTAACTGGACTCCCGCTCCCATTCATTATCTTTAAAGGGGTTGCGATAAGGATAGCTCCTTTGGGTGGGAGTTTGTCCAAGTTTGTTAACTGTGCCAAGCCATATTTATTGGCTTCATGCATATAGTGATGGCTAGGAAAAGGAGGATCAAATGTCTGGGCTATACCCGCATCCGTTCCTACAGTTTCCACACCAACCCCCAGAATATCCCGGTCAGTAGCAAGGAACCTGGAAGCTTCGGGCGTAAAACCTGGAGTGTTTGATAAGCCTTCTTTATTTATATTTAAAAACTTATGGTCATTTATATATTCTGCCCATCCCGTATGGAGTAGTACCCAAGAATGTCTTGGTATTTCACCATGCTCTTCCTCATATTCCTTTATGTCTTCCACCGTTAAGCAATAGTTAGGATTCCTCTTACATTTCTCTTTTATATTAATGACTCGTGCTTCGCCAACCATGTTCTTTGTTGGGATCGTGTCGATACTATCATTTTCTTTTCCCGAAAACCAATGGTTCGGTGCATCAAAATGCGTACCGCAATGTTCTCCTAACGTCAGGTCGTTCCAATAACATACAGGCCCTGTTTCATCATATTTAGATAGCTGTTTCATTTGAAAACGGCTCGTATTTATAAATGGTTCAGGGAGATCAATGACTGGCGTTTTCTCATTTAGCACTTGGGTCAAATCAATCACCATAATAGAATCATTTACAACACTATCGAGCATTTTACTTAACAATTCCAACGGAGGATCGAGCATTTTATTTACTTCCTGTGACTGGATATTCATCATATTACCCCCAAAAAGTAGTTTAAGAAGCCATTACAGAAATTATAGAAGAGCGAAATCATTGGTATATACTTATATTATACGAAACTTCTCAATTTTCCTGTTAATCTATTAACATATTTTCAAAATTAAAAGTTTATTTATAATATAATCTATTAACACTTCAATTAAACAGACGGGATATAGACATCCACTACAGCAGTACGTCCTTCTTTTACAGCCCCGATGGCTTTCCGTAAAGCGCTCTTCAACTCGGAAGGTTTTTTCACTGTCTGTGCGTGCGCATTTCCTGCAGCTTCAGCAATTTTTGCCAAGTCTGCCGGTGGATCAAAGTTCACATGGAATTGATCCATTGCATTCGCCACACCGTTAGGATGAACACCCAATGTAGAGAGTTTCGGGGATTTCCAACCCGAGTTATTATAAATGACAGTCAAGAAGGGTGTATTATATCTTTTAGCCATCCAATGAACGACAGAAGGAATACTGAAGAGGAAAGAACCATCTCCAGTCAGACTCACAACTGTCTTATCAGGGTTAGCTAACTTCATACCGATAGCCGCTCCACCGTTCCAACCCAACGAGCCTGCCCCACTCCCATGTAGTGTCCCGGGATTTTTTGTGCCAATATGAGTACAAATGGTCTGGAAGTTGGATATGCCTTCATTTAATACAATCGTATCTTCATCGATAATTTCCCTAACACAAGCAGTTAGATATTCTGGAGTAATTACATCTTCGGTCACTTTTTCTAATTGATAGTTCTTTTCACTTTGTTGCACATGGATTTCAGAGTTTTTCTTCCAACGTTTTGCGATCATTTCTTCATTTACTTGACTCGTGCCATCTAGGTAATTATTTATTTGTTCTAATGCCACTTGTGTATCCGCTTTAAAGAAACGCTTCGAAGGAATATACCATAGGGGCATTTCTTCTTTTAGTGGATCCATATCAATATAATATACTGTCGCGTCATCAGCGGGTTTATTTTTCATAGGTATCCACGGTATATCACTATCCAAAACAAGAACAAAGTCTGCCTTTGCCAATAGCTCATTTTGTCCCGCCGTATTCCATTGGTGACCCCAATGCATTGGATTATCGGCTGGAAAATTCATCGCATTCGATACAGATTCTATTACAGGAATGGCTAAGCGTTTACTTAATTGAACTAGATCCTTAACCGCTTCCGGATTTCTTCCCAAATACGATGTAATGACTAGTGGGTTTTTGGCTTTTACTAAATCCTCTACTAGTTCCGCAATACTACTTGGCGGAATCGCGCTAGGGGAAATTGGTTCCCAAAGGGCTTGATTGATTGTAATTGGTTCAGTCTTTTCTTCCATCACTTCACGTGGTCCCATCAGATATACAGGTCCCGGCGGATCACTTTTCGCAAATTGGAGTGCACGGTGAACGAGTTGCTTAACATTTTTACCAGTGCGAATCTCATTATCGTATTTTGAGTATCCTCGCATAATACCTCGCTGATCAAATACGTCTTGGATCCAGTGAATAAATTCGTTTCGGCTTCCCGTCAATTCGTTTTCCTGTGTATAAGGGGACGCACCGGCGAATACAAGCACGGGTACTCTTCCTTTAAATGCGTTATGAATAGCTCCGCCAATATTTTGCGTTCCGCATTCAACATGAACAATCACCGCCTGTGGTTCCCCTGTAATTTGCGCGTAGCCGTGCGCTGCACTCATCGCCACCATTTCATGTGGGCAAATAATTAATTTCGGGAGTTTTTTATTCTCTTTTTGTGCTTGTGCCAAACTCTCAATCAGTGATGGGTGATCACTACCCAAATTAGCAAAAATATAAGAAACACCTGCTTCTTGTAAAGCTTCTAAAAAAGCAGTCCCTGTTGTATAATCGTTCTTTGCCATTGCTTCTTGTTCTTTACTAGTTTCCATAATGGTTATGTCTGATATACTCATAAGTTTTACACTCTCCTTATAGCTTCCTTTTAATAGGATCATTTTTACCTACAAAACCATTCTAACCTAGCCTCTCCCGACCATTCCGTTAAACTATTAACATATCACGCTATTATTTCTTTCAACTACCAAAAAATATAACGCTTACATTGGAATTTATCCCACTGATTTATTAATTTTTCGTTATAATTCTTGAAGTCGATAATAAACAGGGTTTAAGTATGAGAACATACAAAGACCCCGAATCAGGATTTTTGTTTTAAAGTGTCCAAGATTCGGGGTATGTATCAAATTAGGCAGTTTTTTAATGTGGAGTTTAAATTTAGATTTTAGTCTTTGATTATTTATAACACAGTTTATTATTCATGATTCTTTATTAAAACTTTGTCACTCGCATATTGATTTTCTATTTCTTCATTATGCTCACCTAGCATAGGCGGTCTCGATGAAATCTCCCATGGAGTCTTATTAAAATTATAAGGGGCTCCCGGGTACTGAAATGTCTCCTTTAATTCTGGATGCTCAACATTCACAAAAGCTTTGCGATCCTCAGTCAAATGAGGATCTTGCAGCATTTCTTCAGGAGCCCGAATCACAGCCCATGGCAAATTAATACTTTGCGCGTAATGAAAAATATATTCCGACTCATGAATTAAGCAAAATTCTTCTAATACGTCGCAGATGGTATTCATTTTTGTTGCACGGAAATTATCATCTACATATCTTTCATCACTTAATTTCCCCTCCATCCCTTTTGAAGCAAGCCACTTGACTATTTCTCTCCAGCGTTTTTCATCCAGATAAGTATTCAAGCAAAGAATATAGCGATCATCTTTACATTTAAAAATCCATCTGCTCGATTTATTTGGCAAAGCGTGGCGGGCTGTATGACGTTTCACATGTGCTTTTTGGTATTCCCAATAGGGAATGGACATTTCAGTCGAGACGGTTACACAATCATGAACAGAAATATCTAAGTGTTGTCCCTGCCCCTGTCCAAAATCTCTATGGAATAAAGCGCTTACAATTCCTATAGCAGCAAAATTTGCGGCCATGTTGGCTGCTTGCCCTCCTGTTGGAGCAATTGGTGGCGCTCCTTCCACATCATCATAGCCATTCACAGCCATTACTCCTCCTAGGGCTAATTGGGTAATGTCACACATTTTATATTGACTCCACGGTCCTGTTTGCCCAAACGGTGTAATTGAACAAATAATTAATGCCGGATACTTACTAGATAACGTATCAAAATCAAGCCCCCATTCTTTTAATGTGCCAGGCATGAAATCTTCTAGTACCACATCAAATTGAGGTAATAAATTAATATACTTTTCTCTGTCTGATTCTTTAGTAAGGTCAAGAATTATAGACTTTTTTGATGTATTGTAATGCCAAAAGTAAAGGCTTTTATTAGGGTCTTGTTCATCGTTATAAAAAGGACCTATTTGCCGCGCTTCAACTCCATTAGGGGGTTCCACCTTTATAACTTCCGCTCCCATATCCGCCAGCATTTTACCTGTAAACTGAGTTAATTGATCTCCAATTTCTAAGACTTTGATGCCCTCTAACGCTCTTTTCATAAAACATCATCCTCCTTACCATAATGATCTGACTTCTTTAAATTCATCCTTCGGCATATCTTTAGGCCATAAAATACCATTGTCCTCCAGGTCATTTATTTCGTCATTACTATAACCAAGAACTTCACTTAGTACATATCCATTATCTTCTCCCATTAAAGGTGCTGATTTATGCAAATAGGGTTGCGTTTCTGACATTTTTATTGGGATACCTACAAAGTTTCGTTCACCCAGTAATGGATGACTAAGCCTCTCAAACAAGCTACGTACCTTTAGTTGAGGATCTTTTTCCATTAAATCTTCATTCATTTGTACAGCTCCACATGATATCCCTCTACTTTGAAGAAGTTCCATTACTTCGTATTTGTTACTTTCAATTGTAAATAGCTCGATATTCCGGTCAAGTTCATCTTGATTTCTTAATCGGCCTTCAAAACTATCATACTTTGCATTCTTTGCCCATTCCGGGTTTCCAATAGCGTTTTTAAAAACATTCCATTCCTTGTCGGAAAAAATTGCAATTGTACACCAGTCATTATCTCCTCCACCTTTACAGCGGTAACTGTTGTGAGGGCAGCCAACTTTTCCTCGATAGTTGTTTTCAGGTGATTCGATAGAAGTAATGGCGCGATTACCAGGGGGAAATCCGGGTCTTTTCGACGATCTTTGATTCACGGTAAAATCCAATAGGTTGGCACCGGCCAGAGGTAATCCCGCTTCTACTTGGGAAATATCTATATATTGACCTTTATTTGTTCTTTTTTTATGATAGAGAGCAGTTAACACACTAAAAGCACCGGCATAGCCTGCTACAACATCCATTATCGAGTATCCCCAGCCAGCTGGATGAGTTTTGGGGAGTCCAGAAATGAACGTCATACCATTTAAACCCGCAGCTGTCGGCCCCCAGGTTCCGTACATTTTTTTCCGACCCGTGTGTCCCAATCCGGATATACTCATATAAATAATTCCCGGGGAGATTTTTTCCAAAGATTTATAATCCAGCCCCCACTTTTCAAAAACTTCTGCACTAAAATTTTCTAATACAACATCTGATTTTTTTAGTAATTCGTGAACAATTTCCATTCCACGTTTTGATTTAACATTAAGAGTCAAACTCTTTTTACCTGCATTTAAATTATTAAAGAAAGCCCCATTATTAAGTCCTGGTTTATCTCCCTCAGCATACATAGAGAAACGCATAAAATCTGGATTTTTCGGCCATTCGACTTTTATCACCTCAGCACCTAGAGATCCTAGAATCCTTGCTGTTGTGGAACCGGAAACACTCCATGTAAAATCTAAAACGCGAATTCCATTAAGTACTTCTTTCTCGTTATTCATAACATATTAACCCCTTTCAACAGGTTTCCAATTCACCAATATCTCATCATCAACTTTTTCGAAAACCGCTTCCATTTCCATATTACAATGGACCTTAGTAGGATCCATTCCAACTGCATTGCCTAACATTCTCACACCTTCTTCTAACTCAACTACAACCATCGCATAGGGTACCTTCTCATCAAAATAGGTAAGAAAACCTCTATAAACAATGTTAAATGTATAGACCTTCCCCTTTCCCTCAATAGGTACCCATACAAGATCAGCACCTGGGGAATGTGGTGAGACAAATCTGGGGGGCCAAACCTTCTTTTTGGTTACAGTACATTCTTGTACTACCAACTTCCCGCTCCGGGTTGCTTCCCAAAAAGGGGCAAATAAATCCCAATCCCTATCATTATGACTTGTTGGTATTGGTCGATATAAAACTCCGGTAGTATCCATGTTAAAACTCCCTTCCACATGACTTGTAATATGTTTTAATTGTGTAAAATAGCAATAGAACCATCACTGAGATCTCCATAGCCTGTTACTAAACCAATTTTGGCATCCTTAACCTGTGCTTCCCCTGCTTCACCTCTTAACTGGTATACAGCCTCGACTACATGATTAATCCCAACAACATGTGCTTGTGATAGTAATCCACCATGTGTATTTACTGGCAATTTCCCGCCCAATTTTATGCGTCCATTTTTAACAAACTCTGGTGCTTCCCCGCGTGAGCAAAATCCCATTTCCTCAATTTGTCTTAGTAGAACAAAGGTAAAACAGTCGTAGATTTCTGCAAAATCAATGTCATCATGACTTACGCCAGCCATATCGAATGCACGCGGAGCAGCATGAGTGATACCCATATCCAGTATGTCGGGTCTAGTTGCCAAATCATCAGGATAAGTCGGATGTCCCTCAGCAATTCCTCCAATATATATTGGTTTTTTAAAACGATGGGCATTTTTTTGTGAGGTTACAATTACCGCTCCTGCCCCATCAGTTTCTAAAGAACAGTCAAAAAGACGAAATGGATCCACAAGCATAGGTGAGTTTTGGTAGTCCTTTTCTGTCATCGGACGCCCTTTCATATAAGCTTTCTCATTCAATTGTGCATGCTCCCTACAGGTCATCGCCACAATCTGCATACCAGTTGGATCAGGATTATATTCATGTATCCATCTATTCGCATGAAGCGAGTAATAGTGTAACGGAACACTTAAACCATAAGGGTATTCCAAGTTTTCGCGATATTCGACATTGGGCATAAATTCATTGTTTAAATCTAAAATGCTTGATTCTCCTGCACCTGTTCTCGGGCCTGACGAATAACCTCTTTGTCCAGTAGCCACAAGAATAAAATCCGCAACACCGGCGGCAACTGCCAAAGCTGCACTTTGTATTGCAGCTATACAACTCGCCCCTCCCAATTCAAAGCGGCCACTAAATTTAAGTTCCTTCATTCCTAATCCATGAACAAATTCCTCGTGGCGAATATTGAATTTCCAAGGAGATATGACACCATCAATCTCCGATGGATGAATTCCGGCATCCTTACACGCATTAAGTGATGCCTCAATACAAAGTCTAGCTAAAGGTTTATCTGTTCCCCTAACAAATTCTGTTTCACCGACACCTATAATACATGCCTTGTCGCTTAGTGAGTGTCCCAACATATTCCCTCCAATTTATTCACTGATTTATGAAACTTGAGACAGCAGTTTTTTAATCTTCATACCATTTACATGATGCTTATAGATCCCTTCGATTTCTCTATCTCTTTCTTTTCAATTGTATCTGCTGTACTTGATAGGTTTTTAAGTAAAATAGTACCTGTTGCACCGATCATCGCTGAAATCACTATATAGGCTCCAATAGAGTAAAGTGTTCCAGTCGTGTGAATAAGATAGGTACAGACCAACGGAGCTATACCTCCCGCAAAAACCGCAGCAACCTGAGTTCCCAATGCGGCTCCACTATAACGAAGATGTGCTGGAAAGGCTTGAGCCACTAGTGCTGGTTGAGCCCCAGCTTGTATATTGTGTGCCATGTTAAAAATAATAGTAGCAAGCAAAATTAAAATAGGTATCTCTGTATAAATTAACCCTATATAAGGAAATGCCCATATAAAGCTTACTGCAATCCCCATAATGTACATCCTTTTAATGCCAAACTTATCGGCAAGATGTCCAAATAAGGGAATACCAAAAATCGAAAGAAAACTTCCGACAGCGATTACATTAACCATATAGCTAGATTCAATATTAAAATTACCTGTAACGTAGGTAATCATGTAAGTAGCAAATATCGCGTGAGGAACATGTTCGGAGAACTTTGCCATCCCTACAAATAAAACCTGCTTCGGATATAGCTTAAGCACCTCCAAAACTGGAGCCTTTGCCACTTGATTTCCATCAGTGACACGCTGAAATGATGGCGTTTCTGTAATCTTACTACGGATAATTACTCCTGCTATTAATAGAACAAAACTTAATATAAATGGAATTCTCCAACCCCAAACATAAAAATTATCTCCTGTGAAATACATACATAACGCCACTACTACAGAGGATAACAGCATACCTCCTCCTACGCCTGCATTGGGCATACTAGCGGTAAATCCTCTTTTCTTTCGGCTTCCCCATTCCATAGATAATAAGACAGCCCCAGCCCATTCTCCACCTACACCTATCCCCTGGAATATTCGCATAGTAACCAATGCTATTGCAGCCCAAATTCCAATAGTTTCGTAAGTCGGGAGTAATCCAATAATAGTACTACTGATGCCTATTATCCAAAGTGTGATTACCAATGCAGTTTTTCTTCCTATACGGTCACCAAAATGCCCAAAGATGATGGCCCCTAAAGGACGCGCAAGGAATCCGGTTGCTAAAGTAGTAAAAGATAATATTGTAGCAATATATGGATCGGATTCAGGGAAAAAAAGCTTAGGAAAAATTAACGCGGCGGCGGTGGCGTATAAAAAAAAGTCATACCATTCGATAATAGTTCCAAATGTTGCTGCTACAACGGCTTTTACCGGCATTCCACTTCTTCCATCTTCTTCATGTAAGGTTTCATTGGACAAGTTCTTCACACCTCCGAATTGTTTTGACAAAAAAGTTCATTGTTAACTTCTTATCTTGCTTAACCAAAAACTTTGTTCATTAATCAAAACCAGATATTTCAGGTTCATTGAGACACTGTGCCTTAAGATGCGATAACCTGATTATAATTTGAAATGATTTGCCTTAAAGAATTGGTATGCCACAGTATTTTTCATTAAAAGCGTCAATGCGCTCAATTTTATTCAATTATAGCCATTCAATTCTCTCCCCTCAAAAAAATCGTTATTAAGTCATCATTAAAATTAAGGCTTTATAATTCTTAAGCCTTTTTCCCTCCACATCCTTATCTTATATTAAATTGTCTATGTATTCCGTTAACTCGTTAACGTTTTCTAAACTTTCCTATTCTCTCTGTGCTAATATACTTGCCTTATCTCTTACACTAAAAGAAATTACTTACTTATACCTTTAAATATACAGGATTTTCTATGCGTAGCTTCCCTCTTTTCTTTGTAAGTAGTATCTGTTCACCAAAAACTTGTCCATTCCCTAGAATTTCAATAATCCTTTCTTTACTGTTTAAATACATCTATGTGCTGATTTTAATCTTCGCCTCAACAAATATATAAACTTCTTTTCCGATTGTGCTTTGCTCATAGATTATCGTATTCCGCTTCACAAACATTCTTTTGCCATGCTTGAGATATGAATATCAAACAAAAGCCCGTCCCTCTTACAATCTAAGATAGTGTTAGACAATATTGAAATATCAGTATTATATGATAATATAAAAGTGAATACAGTCTATAATTCACTTTTAATTTTTACTATAAGCAGAGGTGGGAGACAATGTTCAATCAAAAACATAGTTGGGAAAATTTTATCTTAGAAGGTTATGGACTAAAAAGAAAGTTTGAGAAAAATACGACATTGTTTCACCAAGGAGAGATTGGTGAAGGATTTTATTATCTTTCAAAAGGAGAAGTGAAGATTAGTTTGTTGTCTAGCCAAGGAAATGAAAGGGATATCGATTATGTAATACCTGGAAGACTGTTGGGTGAACAGGGATTTTATAAGAATCCTTATTTTACTACCGCAGTCACCACAGCCCCTTCAACACTTTACTTTTTCTCGAAAGATGAATTTAACCAGTTGTGTTTGGATCTTCCCGAGGCAGCAAGCATCTTTATGGATTCGTTGATAATGAAAGTACGGCTATTGGCCGAAGCTACCACCATTCTAAATGCACCTGCTGAGTATCGACTTGCACACTTTTTGTACAAGCTGCACAGACAAAAAGGAGAAACGAAAATAAAGATTAGTCAAATCACACTTGCACGCTTTATCGGGACATCTAGAATTACCGTGTATAAAGTAATTAATGAGTGGAAAGAAAAGAGGATGATTGAACATCGTCAAGGTTATATATTTATCCTAGATATAAATAAACTTATGCTTTATCTAGATGAAGATCCCGTATCTTAATCAAAACTGGTGAATATCCAATGATGGACAGGCACCTTCGTCCCACTACTATTAACTTAGACAACATTGTAATCATTCCTTACTACAATTGCTTCAATTTCAATTAAAAAATTCCGGCAAAGGGTTATTCCGTTACATAGACTATTGTTTGGGAGGGTGGCGGATTGCACACAAAATAGTGACGAGCTGTTAGAATTAAATCATATTACTTTTCCATCTACCACTACATTGGTAAAGCGCAGTTGAAGGTAATTGTAAAGGCCTGTTAAATGGTGGAAATATTTACATTGCTGCACGATAAATCTTTCTTATAATAGATAGCCGGAACCTAAAGTACGTGAAGGACCTGTCGAATGAAGTAGGACCCGATCAGCTGACACGAACACAGTACAAAGACCTGCTGGTCATCCAGGAGCTGTTCCGTTAGCAAACCATCCTTTTGGGAAGCGATAGCCGTTCTATCGAAGACCGTTTGGGACATAGGAAAGCTGTCCTTTTATAAAATGTACCCTAAACGATAGACACTTTGAAAAAAGTCTATCCTATAGGGTACTTTTGTTTATAATAAGAAAAAACGATGTGGGAGCGGATGAAGATGACTGAACGATTGTTTACCACAAGAGAACAAGAACAATTACAATGCAATCCCAACGTACAGGCAGTTAGTGACAAATCCATCACGTATACCGACGAATTTAAACGTCATTTTATTGCGAAGAATGAAAAAGGGAGACTGCCACGGGAGATTTTCGAGGAGGCCGGCTTAGATGCTGATTTAATCGGGATAAAACGGGTGAGATCTTCAGGAAAGCGCTGGCGTGCCGCCTACCGAAAAAGTGGTGTAGAGGGCTTACAGGATACAAGAAAGACCAATTCAGGTCGCTCAATAGAACGTGATCTAACAACAGAAGAAAAAATTGAACGGTTGGAAGCGAAGAATCGCTTATTACAAGCGGAGAATGAACTGTTAAAAAAGCTCGATCTACTCGAAAGGCAGATGATGAAAAAGAAATCACAATCCAAACGGTGCTGAAATATGAACTTATCCATTCCACCATCCGAAAATATAACTTAGCACGTTTGGTGAGCTACTTATGCGCAATCATGGAGGTCTCCCGTTCAGGCTATTATAAGCACTTTGAAGAGAAATCTAAACAGGGACGCGCAACACAAGAACAGGCAGATGAAGCCGTAAAGGAAATCATTTTACGGGCCTATCATTTTCGAGGAAGAAAAAAAGGGGCACGCCAAATTAAAATGACACTTCAAAGTCAGTATGGCATCACGTACAACCTAAAACGTATTCGCCGTATTATGAAGAAATCTGAGATCATCTGTCCGATCCGCAAGGCCAATCCGGCACGGCGTATGGCGAAGGCAACGAAAGAGCATCGCACTTGTGAAAACACGTTACAACGCGAGTGTAAGCAAGGGGGTAGCTGGAAAGGTATTATTGACCGATATCACCTATTTGACGTATGGAAATGGAAAACGCGCTTACTTGTCAACGATTAATGATTAAAGACGCCCAAACGAATGAAGATATTAGCCTATGAAATCTTTTCTTCTTTAGGCCTCGATGTCGCCATGAATACCCTTCAGAAACAAAAGAAACACCGTCATTTACTGACAAATACCTTTATACATTCGGATCAAGGATTCCATTATACGAATCCCAGATATCAGGCAGCTGTAAAGAAAATGGGGTTAGGGATCGATGTCACGTAGGGGAAACTTTTGGGATAACGCCCCTCAGGAATCATTTTTTGGTCACTTCAAGGATGAAACCAATATAAAAGATTGCGAGACATTAGAAGAAGTGAGACGAGAGATTAAGAGTTATATGACGTACTACAATCATTATCGAGGTCAATAAAATTTGAAAAAGCTGCCGCCTGCAAAATACAGACAACAGCTTCAACAAACAGCCTAGAATTTTTTGAAATTGTCCTTTACAAAGGGTACACTTTATTAGACCGGCTTGGATTTTTTCTTAACCAGGTTTCCGCTACTTGGATAAGGCGAGATATTCCTTCCGTGCTTTCCGGCGATAGGTACGCGTTTTTTTGAGCCAGGAGGGCGTTCTGCATGTAACGTATCAATCATCGTTTCGAGTTTTCCCTTGCCTGATTTAAGAGACCGATATCTGTCGGATACGCAATATCGGAAGGGGCGCAAGTGGTATCGATCAGTAGTTTCCCTTGTTTGTAGACAGGAGCATCCTCTTTAGGGTGCGAAGACTCGGGCTTCGTTTCTGTGCTTTCATTTCCGCCCTTCGGCCCATCATCATCTGAGTCATCTGAATCCTTGGGATCCGCCGGGTTCCCATGGGCTGCTGTGATGGATTCATTCAGTTGACTCACGAGAACTGTGTTGAAACGCTTGCGGAAATGGGTCAGTGAAGAAGCATGGAACGGCGGTGTTTCCTGAAAAGCGTGCAGTCCAATCAAATAATGCATATAGGGATTTTCCGTAATCGCTTCCACGGTTTCTTCATCACTTAAGCCAAGCCGTCCCTTGATGATCAGCGCGCCAAGTGCAAGTTGCACCGTGTATGCCTTACTCCCCTGATTAGGATCGCCAAGCGTCTCCAGATATGCTTGCTCCAAGTCGGTCCAAGGAATGACAGAGGCCATGCGAACCTAACGTTTATCCGGGTTCAAGTGCCCTCCGAACGGCAAAAAGAATTCGTGTGGCAAGATCATTTGGTTTGCGTTATGTTCATACATGACATGTCCTCCTAGGCGGTTCAGTAGTTGTTTTTATTTTTTCAAGTATGCACTTATTTCGATAATAAGGGCGTCAAATCCTTTATTTGTATGGGATTGTAAGTTGTTCATTAAACCCCTAGTACTGGAAATTCGTTTGTTATGCTCCTGTCCGCATACTTTGGTAAATCAATTCCAAACTTATGTGATATCAACATAAAAAACTCCACCTTGTTAATATGTAAAGAATTTAGCACATTATCTCAGAAGAGTACAGCCATTGACCTGGAGATTTTTGAACAAATCAATTGTTTTTAAGAGGGAACAAAGTGCTCGTTTACATCTGTTCGTCGTTTTCATGGATGCAGAACGCGCGTTCATCGGCGAGCTGAAGATGATTTGCGATGGTTTGGGAGAACCCCAATTTCTCATCGAACTCCCGGAAGATCACGTTGCCAGTGTCGGAGAAAAGTTCTCCTCCGTCATTGGATAATTTAATCGAACGGTTGAAATGTAGGACGTTTTGCGTTAAAGTAGGCATCATAATAATCCTTTCTGTGGTGTTTTTGTTTAGTCGCAATAACCATATCAGAATTGGATTCTTTTTTCATCTTTTAGGTGAAAAGAGAATCCCACTCTAAAGCCGATATATACACTTTGGAGTGGGATTCTCTATTAATTGATGAATAATCAGGGTTTAATTAATTCCACAGGTGAAATTTTATTTTCCGTCAATGACTTAGATATTAATAAGAGATTCATTTAATCCTCCTAGACTATTGATGGGATACTCAGCCCATTTTCAATGAAGGTAAATACAAAGCGATTTCAGGAATCAAAATAATTAAAATCAATCTGACAACTAATGGCCTAATAAATAAAGGCGAACCTAAGATAACCTAAGATATTTTCACCTCTGACATTACAGATTTCATTCCAAATAAGTTAAAGCCAACTGGCGGAGTAACTGCTTCTATTTCTGTGTTGATTGTCACCATGATTCCAAACCAGACGGGATCATATCCTTATGCCACTACAGTTCGAGAGAATATTGGAATGACAGTAATCAGAATAACCATGGTATTGAAAAATATCCTTGGAATAAATAAAAGTATATTGATAATGAGAATATTCACAACTAGTATTATCTCTGCCACCCTTTGAGGTATTTTACTCTTGTCAAAGAAGCAAGTTCACCTATTACAATCAAAACGAGCACACCATTTGTATTGATAGTATTATTAATAAATCATTTTGAAACTTCCTCAAACTTCTTCAATGAATAATCAAACAATGTTTGTTCAAATCTCGTTCCCCATGCGACATTATCATCCCAACATCTGGCTTTCAGCGGAAAGTCCTCATGCCATGGACGAGGTTCGAAGTAGTCAAGCTCAGGTATCAATTGATCCATATCAATAAACAGTTCAACAAGGTTGCCATCTGGATCGTGGTGATAAGCCGCTATATTGTGCCCTGCCGTGTGGCGGGTAGGTCCCCATAGAATTTGAATATTATTTTTCGCTAAGAGATCAAGACTGTCATACTGATGGCTAGCATCTCTAAGTTCAAACGCAATATGGTACAAGTTAGGCTTTCCAATATGCTTGCCAAGATTAGAGACGTTCAGTACATGATGGTCCCTGTTACATGTCATAAAATTTGCTCGATCAGCAATCCGGTCTGTATATCGGAACTTCAATATCTGCTCATAGAACTTCGCTGTCTTTACGGCATCCATTGCACCTAATGCTAAATGCCCTAATTTATTTGGAACAATTCCGTGTTTTTTAAATCGTGGTGCAGGCATACTGATTTCATTGTAAAGTTGAACAAGGAAACCATCAGGATCTTTCAATTCTAGCATTTCAGGAATTCCTGGTTGTGCATCATTTTTTAGTTGAACATCAATTCCTTCTTGTTCGATTGCCTCTTTTAATTTGTGCAGTGATACATCAGGCCCCATTTGAAAACCCATACCTACCAAATTACTTTTATCTGCAGGGGTTAAAATAATATTATGATGGTCAAGTCCCGTACTGAAATACCTTCTTCCATCCTCTCCTTTCTCTGTTAATGTAAGACCAATTATTTCGGTATAATAATGTTCCATAGCATCAATATCTCTAGCTGCCAGATCAGCATATCCAAGTTTGCTGGGTTTAATCATAATAAATCCTCCTCCTATTTTCTCCGGATTAGTTTAAAAACGGGGCTTTGCATGCCACAGCTTATATTCCTTATATGGCATGGCTGGTTGAAACAACTTCCGCTTTCACTTTATTAAGTAGGGTTCCGATTTTGCTAACCTCAATTTCTACAACATCTCCCTCCTTCAAAAAGACTTGCGGGTCGCGTTTGAGAGCTACTCCTCCTGGTGTACCCGTGACAATTACATCCCCAGGATTAAGGGTTGTAAATGTAGAAATAAAAGAAATTAATTTTGGTATTGGGAAGATCAGCAAATTTGTGGTCGTTTTTTGCCTTACTTCCCCATTTACTCTCGTTTCCAAAGTGAGAGCTTCCCCATCTTTAATCTCGTCTCTAGAGACCATCCAGGGTCCAAAAGCTCCTGTTTTATCAAAGTTTTTACCAGGTCCCCACTGATCAGTACGAAGCTGCCAGTCTCGAATAGATCCATCATTATAACAAGAGTATCCAGCAATATAATCATAAGCATCTGTTTCCTTTATGCGTCTTCCTTTCTTACCGATTACTATTGCAATTTCTCCCTCGTAATCAAGATCATTGGATTCTTTCGGTAGAAGAATTTCTTCCTGATGGCCCACTTGTGAGTCTGGTACCCTTAAGAAGATAATGGGATATCCGGATTTTTCGCGGCCCACTTCCTTAACATGCTCATGATAATTCAGACCAACACAAACAATTTTTGTGGGATTTGGGATAACTGGTAATAAGTTAATCTCATCCAATTTATAGTCTGCAATCTTTGTGTTAATTTCTAATTCTTCTGCTCGATTCCCCTCTAAGAACGACTTTAAGTCATTGTATTCGTTATTAAATTTCTTTTTTAAATCAATGACACCAACATCCGTTAATACACCAAAACTTGCAATATTCCGATAACTGAAGCTAATATATTTCATACAGCACACTCCCTCTATGAATTTTAGTTTATGACTGATTGCCAGCCTTTGATTGAATCTTAACATTGAATTAAATTACCGCCGTTAACTATTTTACAGTTTGGCTTTTTATGACCTATCCCATTGGATTAACATAGCTTGTTATTTTGAAACGGTCGCATTTCACATAATAAATTAATTGTAAAACACAAAAAAGCCCCCTAACCAATTTCATACACAGTTAGGAGTGTAAACGACCACTTTGTTCCCTCTTAAAAACAATTGATTTGTTCAAAATCCTCCAGGTCAATGGCTGTACTCTTCTGAGATAATGTGCTAAATTCTTTGCATATTAACAAAGGGGAGTTTTTTACGTTGATATCACATAACTTTGGAATTGATTTACAAGAGTATGCGGACAGGAGCATAACAAACGAATTTCCAGTACTTAACGAGTGTCCTAACTGCAAAAGCATGGGGCATGTATAGTGCAAAATGAAAGTACATAGTATTGCACTCAAATTAGGCGTTGCAACTTTACATGGAGAGGTGAGCATGGTAGCCTGTCTCGGCACAGCCAGCCCTTGTTGTGGCTGGTTTCGTGGCGTGAGAATCATGCTCACAGAGGCTCCATGTCAAGTTGCAACATTGTGTACTTCTCGTTGCAAAACTCTGCACTATGATTTTTCAAAATACAGGGCACGGGAATATTCATCGGAATGGCTATTATTGGCGTTACGGGATCACCGAGGTGCTGACAGTTAGGATTCCAATCTGCCGTTTGAAATGTCTGGTATGTAAGATAAGCATCTCCATCCTGCCAGATTTTTTGATTCCGTATTTCCAACATACTGTA
The DNA here is from genome assembly GCF_023707945.1 of Sporosarcina sp. NCCP-2331. NCBI lineage: Bacteria > Bacillati > Bacillota > Bacilli > Caryophanales > Caryophanaceae > Sporosarcina > Sporosarcina sp. NCCP-2331. The sequence goes on along the minus strand of NZ_BRCD01000009.1, from coordinate 21,669 downwards.
CATACGATTATCGGCCGGGTTGGCCGCATGCTTGCGAAGGAGGAAGTGAATGGAGGGCGGCAGCTGATACGATTCCATCTACGACGGTTTCTTACCACTGGGAACTGGATACATAGTTTTTTCGTACAAAATGGTTTCCAGATGGGTGTTTCTAACGATAGACAGAAAGAAGCCACAAAACACGTGAAAATGATCCTGGATTTTGGCAAATCCTCCTTCTTGCGAAGGACCTGGGGTCACTTATCAACATATTTCATGGCAAATTAATTGTAGCATATTTTCATGAGAAAATTACTCATTGCGTTCCCACATAACTTTTTCATAGCCAGTCGATGAGGACAAAAGTAGAATAGAGGTCATGGATGACCGGTCGTCCTTCTATTAAAAGGAGGAAGATTCCATGAATGAAAACGTACGAAATGAAGTGGCTTTATTTCGGTATGGACTGATTGAGCCACTATTGAATGAACAAGTAGACGTCAGAACCTATTTAAGTGAGGTGGAAGGGAAAGTTCACTCCGTTCCTTATTATGGAGATCGCCGAGTCGCAGGAAAAACCGTGCAGGAATGGCTGCTCTATTACCGTCGACATGGATTTGATGCATTAAAACCGAAAAAACGGGCCGACAGAGGGACTTCGAGAAGATTATCGCCCGATGATTTGGAGCAAATCTTGGAAATACGAAAAAAATCTCTCCACATGCCGGTCAGTGCCTTCTACGAACAACTGATTGAGCGTGGAGAGATAAACAAACATCAAATATCATACTCCACTATAAACCGGTTGTTAAAAAAACACAACCTTACAGGGAAGAGCATTCTAGCGACACCTGAACGAAAGCGCTTTGCCCATGACACAGTCAATACACTCTGGCAGGCTGACTTGTCACATGGCCCTTATCTGTCCGGTGAAGGCAAAAGTGTGAAGACCTTCCTCATCGCCTACATTGATGACTGTTCCCGGCTTGTGTCCTACGGGCAATTCTTTACGTCAGAGAAGTTCGATGGATTACGGGTGGTCACAAAAGAAGCGTTGATTAGAAGAGGGAAACCACGGGTCATCTACGCGGACAATGGAAAAATCTATCGTTCGGAAACCTTACAATACTCTTGCGCTCAATTAGGTATCACATTAGCCCACACACAGCCTTACGCCCCTCAGAGCAAGGGGAAAATTGAACGGTTTTTTAAAACGGCGCAAACCCGGTTTTATCCCTTACTGAAAACATATCCCGTGAAGACTGTGGAAGAATTGAATGGGCGATTCTGGCGTTGGTTGGAAGAGGATTACCACAGAAAGGTGCATGCCTCTCTTGACGGGAAAACCCCGCATGAAGTCTATTCAGCCCAATTAGAGCAATTGACCTTTTTAGAGGACGTTACCCTGCTGGATACCCTCTTTCTGAAGCGAGAGCAACGGAAAGTAAGGGCCGACAGCACCATTACATTGAATCGAAAACTCTATGAAGTACCCCATCGCTTTATCGGGTATTCTATTGATATCAGAATAGATGAGAAAGGTGTCTATATCTATGAAGAGGACAAAAGAGTAGCCGAAGCAATCCTTGTCAATAAGGAGGATAACGCCCATGTGAAACGTGTCCGTTCGCCATTTTCCTTATCCTTAGCAGATAAAGGGGGCGATACGGATGTATAAGTCTTTCTATTCGTTGGCGCAGAATCCCTTTTCTAAAGATATTGTTTCAACGGATGCGTTTCCATCAACCAACCATCAGGAGGCACTTCGTGGATTGGACTATCTGAAAAAGTCAAAGGGCATCGGTCTTCTGATCGGAGACCCCGGGGTGGGTAAGACGTTCACTTTGCGGTCATTTAAAGAATCATTACATCCAGCCCTATATCACGTCATCTACTTCCCGCTATCGACAGGTGGGGTCATGGATTTCTATCGCGGGCTAGCCTATGGGTTGGGTGAGGAACCGAAGTTCCGTAAAGTAGATTTGTTTCGGCAAATGCAACAAGGGATCGAGCGAATGGCAGCAGAGCGCAAGATCACCCCGGTCTTTATTTTAGATGAGATGCACATGGCAAAAGATGCGTTTCTTCAGGATATCGCGCTCTTGTTTAACTTTCAGATGGATTCAACAAATCCCTTCATTCTGGTCTTATCAGGCTTGCCCCATCTAAAGACGCGATTGAAACTCAATCACCATCGTCCACTCGCTCAACGCTTCATTATGAACTATGAGATTCAGGCGTTAACGAGGGAGGAAGTGACACGCTACATAGAGCACCATATGGATTTGGCTGGTGCTAAAATGCCGATATTTACAGAAAGCGCTATAGAAGCTATCGCCCTGCGTTCCCAAGGATGGCCTAGGGCCATCAATATACTGACGGTTAATAGCCTATTGTTCGGTTATCAATTGAAGAAAGAGCAGGTTGATGAGGAGATTGTCCAATTGGCCATTGAGGATGGTGGTCTGACATGAAGCTCGGGATTATGGTGTATGATCATCGACTAGACGAATGGCGTGTCTGGATTGGGCAGCAGTCTTACTGGCTTGAGCAAGGGTACCCATTCGAACTGCGGATAAAAGAACATTATTATTCCGCCTGTCTCTATAAAGAAGTGGATTCAGATGATGAAGATTGGAGTGTTATTTTGATTGGTGAGGTGGTCTTTATTCTTCATATGAAAGAAGTGTATCGGGTAAGGCTCCATTTATCACGCTATATGTCTAGAGACGCCCCTTTTTAGGGGCATTTTTCATCCCAATAATGCTGAAATATCGTGGAAGGTATTTGCATAATCTGAAAGTACGTGCACAAATAAGCACGATAGCGCAGATTTCCTTCTGAATTAAAGTGCAAATAGAAGGCTGAGTTAATGTGCTCGTTTACATTAGGAGGACTTCCTTTTTTATTTAAATACCCCTCCAAAGGTCCCTTCAAAGCAGCAAGATAATTCGAGTAATTCCCGGTAATGCGATTAGTATTGGGGTGTACCATGCGTGTTGATTAACCAAGTTACTCCAATTAAATAAATAAAAAAAGAGATGTTTTTGTAAAAAATAAGTTACCACACCAACATTTACAAAACTAGGCATCTCTTATGGTGAAGAATATCCGGCTTCGGACGTTGATATAAAACTTGCTTTATGGAGGTACTAAAAAGTACTCCTTGAAGAATTTCATTATGAGGAAAAAACCCATAAATGCACGGTTTCCATATTGCTTTCCTATCTGATTCGTTCGACAGCGGACAAGTGGAAATGTATGCGGCATGCGGCTGACCGAAGCGAGAGTGCTGGAGGACAATTCCTATCCTTCCAAGCATACTAAGACATTCGATTCCCCTATCATGAAGCGAGTGTTGGAAGTGATCATCGGCAAGTCGAACCGATATACCCATAAGAAATTAAAAGTACCAAAGTCGCTTCTCTTCACTAATTTCACCACAAACCTGTTTACCTTGGGACCTGCATCACTGAGAACTGCCAGGAATCAAGATGCACGTCAGTTTTACGAACGACACGGGAATGCCTGTTAGAGTTGTGGAAGCGACCAGCTTAAAACATGATGGTCCGATCGGAAAGGAACTGGAAGTCCCACGTTTATTCTTATGGGCGACCGGACTTATTTCTCAATTGACAAGGACGATGACTATCTGGAAAATGCCTTGGACTTCGTATTTTGCTTAAACAACCACCTGCTAAAGCAGGTAGATTTTGACATGAATGTCGACGACTAAAGTCGTATGACAGGCTAAAGCCCTGCTCATAGCTCCTAAGCTTAAGCATACTTGAATCTAGACTAGACTCATTCGTCAATCTTGAACATCTCGTCTGTTCCCTCGTTGAACTGATTCGCAATATAATTCCGAATGATTACTTCCGTTACCGTTCCTACGGTCGCACAAAAATAGCCTCTTGCCCATAAGTGCTGGCCCCAATATCGTTTCTTTAATTCTGGAAATTCATCCTGCAGCAATCGGGAAGATCTACCTTTCAAATACGGTAACATCTTACTGGGTGCCATACTGGGAGGGCAAGACAACAACAAATGGATGTGGTCCATTCCAACGCTTCCTTGCAAAATGGTAATCCCTCTTGCCTCGCAGCCTTGTCTGATCAATTCTCTCGTTCGAACTGCGATTGGACCATGAAGCACTTTGTATCGGTATTTTGTCACCCAGATCACATGATACTTGATGTCAAATACAACATGACTGCTTTTTCTGTACCCGTCCATACTTCTCACCTCTTGTAAAGTATGGACAAATAAAGGCAAGGCTAAAAGCTGATACCGTCTAAAGACGGTGGAGTTAAACCACGCATTTGTAAATTAAAGGACAACATTCAACTGAACCGGAAGAATTGCTTCAAGGCAGCGTGACAGTCGATTTCACCTGCACGTTGGGAGTACCACAAAAACGGCATCGCGTCGTCCAGTCCCACGACTACGTGGGCAAGGTCGTCCGTGTCATTACGAGTCTGCTATCTGTAATTCCTGAAGAGGTCGCCGAGATGTATATTAGAGAGATACTGAAATAGCAACAGAAAATCTATCACAGCCGACTTGTATAATTTTTGAATCAACATGCGTGGTTTTTATACTCTTTTTAGTCAAGAACAGTTTTCGACGTAGAGCCTTTTAAGTTCTTGAACAGGATTACTTATTAACGTATTTATTTCACCGAATAAAACTCCGCCGGTATCGAACCAAACACTCTGCGGTGATACAGCATAGGATCTTTTGAGCTATCCACTTTTAAGTCCACAACTTCCCCAATTAATACGGTATGATCTCCTGCTTCAATCGCTTTGAATGTCTTACATTCAAACACACCAAAGGCGCCGTCGATGATAGGCAGACCATTTTCCGACTGGTGCCATCCGCAAGTGCTGAAACGGTCTTCATGGCTGCTCGCAAATGTTTTGCAAAGTTCGGATTGTTCCCCCGCTAAGACATGCACAGCAAACTTTCCTCCTTCAGTAAACTCTTTTAACGAAGAGACTCTATGATCAATTGACCATAGCAGCATAAGCGGGTCCAGAGAAACAGACGCGAATGAGTTAACCGTCAATCCGACCGGCACCCCATCTCCTGTTGTGGTCGTGACAATTGTTACCCCTGTCGGATAATTCCCCATGATGTCTTTAAATACTTGTTGTTTTTCTTCTTTATTCATCATTATCTCTCCCTAAAAATAATTCTTTTTATATCAATCCATAGAAAGTATAGCATAAGCTCATTTGTACTTCACCGGATCTAACTACTGAATTGACATTCTTCTAATAACTGTCGTGTTAAACAATAGATGAAAAAGCATTATCAAAGTAAAATCTGCTTACCTGATAATGCTTTTTTCATTTCTGCTTAAATTAGTTGACTACTGTATCTTTCGTCATTTCCAAAGAATCTTTCAATGCTTTGTCCACCATTTCATATGTTGGATTATTGCGCTTATGTGTATTATAGAACATACCCAATTTACGAACCGGATCTCCGGAATAATAGCGCTCATATTGAACAAGGCGCTGACCGAATGCTTCTCCGCACAGGTCCCAAGCTAGCTTAAATAGACGCACGCGCTGTTCAGCCGATACACCTGAACGTCCACCATAGTATTTAGCCATGTCTTCGGCTGTTTCAGGATTTGCAAAGTCTGCTCCTGTTGGCGACATCAACAATCCGCCTGCTCCAATAGTCTGCAGAATTTCCATTGCACGCGGATATAGTGTCGGCAAAATTCCTCGAATTGTTTCTAACGGCACAATTGCAGGAAGCGCTTCTCCATAAGGCGTTATAACATACTCTTGCTCGGCAACACGTACTAGAGCACGAATAGTTTCGACCCCTTGAATCAGTTCTGACAATTGGTTTTGCACGTTCAGGAATCCATCGACCCCCACAGCATCTGCAACTGCACATGTAACTTCCGTTGCAAATGAAATCTTCGTTAAGCCGCGTACAGCTGACTGATGGGAAGGTTGCAAGTTGATCCCTGTTTTAGGATATAATAAGTTTCCAGCTTCTACATTTTGATTGATGAATACGCGATCCCACGGCACAAGCACATCGTGAAACACAAGCACTGCATCCATTTCTTCAAAACGGCTGGCAAGCGGATGATCCCAGGCAGAACGCATACCATTTTGTGTTTCTTCTCGGCAATACATACGAAGTCCTGGTGTGTCGATAGGAACAGCAAATGAGATTGCATATTTTTCATCACCAGGCTTGAAACTTGGATACGAATAAATAATTACTTCATCTGTCACAGGAGCAAGTGTTGCTAACATCTTAGATCCGCGAACAATTAAGCCTTCTTCTGTTTCGCGCACAACGCCTAAATGCGTAAACTCGTCTTGTTGTTCATTGGAAGCTTTACTGCGGTCATTCTGCGGATTAATAATAGCATGAGTCAAGAATAAATCATTGTCACGTATATATTTATAGTAGTTCACAATATTATCTCCCCATCGCTCTCCATACTGTCTGAAGAACCAATCGTTACCCGCCATTGCTGTCACTACAGTCGATAAGAAATCGGGAGTACGTCCCATCAGACCAAAAGTCGCTTCTGCCCACACTTCAAACAATCTTCTGCGCGCCTGTAGATCCTCTCCGCTTTTAGGCATTAGAAACGCATTGTTTACTCTCTCGCCTGTTTCCTCACACACATGTGTAATTTCTTCCTGGTACTTCGGATCATGCTGTAAATCATATAGTCTGGCCATTTCTTTAATAGGTTGCTTGAAAACAGGCTCATCCGCTAAGTTAGTAATGCGGCGACCTCCTAAATATACTTCCGGCTGACGTGATTTGACTGCTTTAATGTAATCTTCACCTGTTCTAATACCCATTGTGTATTCCTCCTATATGTTGATAGTATGATGGTGGTTTCTTCCTTGATACATGAAGACTTGTAAGCCCTTTCATTTCATCCTTTTAAAAAACTTATGAGAAATTAATTAGGAAGCTTTTCAGCTCTTCTCGTCTTCACTTCAATTAACTTATCTGTAATATACCTAATCCATCATTTTGTCACCATCTTCATATTTCACTATATGAAATAGTGAGAATATTTAATGAAAATTTTTTAATTTTAAAAAACGTTTAGAGAACTCTCTAAACGTTTTCAGTCTTTATATAGGCTTGGAATCCATAACGCAGCATCTTCCCAATACGTCAGTATGAGCAACACGAGGATCGCCATTGCTAAGAATGGCATAATGGCTTTTATGAGATCTTCGAATTTCACCTTAGCTATAGAAGAAACGATGAATAACCCTGTTCCTACCGGTGGTGTTAGTAGACCAATAGTTAAGTTGATGCATACAATTACTCCGAAATGTACAGGATCGATCTGATATGTAGCAAGCAATGGCAGCATGACAGGGATTAAAATAATCAATGCCGCAATGCCGTCTAAGACGGTACCAATCAGTAATAAGAAAATATTAACCAGCAGCAAAAAGACTAATGGATTTTCTGACAATCCAAGCATAGAGTTTGCCACCATTTGAGGTATTTGCTCATACGCTATAATGAAACCGAATAAATTGGCTGTGACGATTAAGAACGAAATCGTTGCTGTATTGACAACCGTATTCACCAAGATTTCTGGCATACTTTTTAACTTTAATTCTCGGTATGCCAGCCCTATAATGAACGCAATGACACATGCGATAGCCGCTGACTCAGTTGGTGTGAAGACACCGCCTAAAATACCGAAAATGATAGTAAAAGGAATTAACATGGCAGGCAGTACCCGCAAAAATGATTTGACGATCATTTGAAACGTCGCTTTCTCACTTCTGGGAAATTGTTGTTTGTGGTTCATGAATCCAATTACGATAATAAAACCAACCCCAAGCAATATACCAGGGATCACACCAGCCATAAACAAATCAGCAATGGAGGCGCCTGTCAAAGTACCATAAATGATAAATAACATACTTGGCGGAATGACCGGAGCCACTATAGAAGAAGCAAGCGTAATCGCTGCAGAGAAATCTCGACGATAACCTTCCTTTTCCATTTCAGGCACCATAACCTTACTCATCATGGCAGCCTGCGCATTGGCAGATCCTAATATCGACGCCAAGAACATATTTGCAATAACCGTTACATATGCTAAACCTCCACGATAATGACCAATCAGCACTTTTGCAAATGATACGAGCCGTGTCGTAATTCCCCCGCCATTCATTAACTCTCCCGCCAACATAAATAGCGGGATGGCTAAAAGTCCGAAATTATCGATTCCCGAAAACATCTTTTGAGGCGCCGAGCTCATAAGTGTTGTCATATTGGAAAGAAGCAAATAGCTCAGGGATGTAATCGCCAATACTAGCGAAATCGGTATACCAATCACTAGAAACAGCAAAAATAGTAAAATGACAACAAACATCATGTCGTTTGTCCCCCTTGCTGCCGTGTCTTAAACAAATTCACCAGGTGAGTCAATAAATGAATAAATGCGAAACTCAGACCTACCGGGACCGAAGCATATGGTATCCACATAGGAATTCGCATAGAAGATGAGGTTTGGTTGGAAACGGACCCCAGCCATTGATAACTCAAATATAGTAAGATTCCAATAAACACTAGAATAATTATATAAGAAATTATTTCTAAGTATCTTTTCCCCTTATCTGATAGTCGATCTACCAAAAAGGTAACAGAAGCCTGGGACTTATATTTAAGTCCCAAACTCCCCCCGATAAATGTAACCCATGCCATTATGAAAATACTTGCTTCACTTGCCCAAAATATAGGGGCGTTTAAAAAGTAACGGAACAATACGGCAGCCGCAATAATGATTGTCATCGCAGCAATCAAGATCATTGCCATAAATTTTTCAAGTGTTTCTATCCAGTTGCTCAGCTTGTTCATACTGCGCATTCCCCCTATTTACGGAACGTTTCAATAAATTCTTTGATTAATGGATCCTTGGCTTTATATTGCTCATCATATTCTTCTTTGTATGGATCGAACAAAGACTCGTCCATTTCATATAATTCCATTCCCCTATCTTTCAAAGTATCCATATATTCTTCCTCTAGAGAAGCACGTTTCATTGTTCCGTATTCTGAAGCCGCAGCCATTGCCTCCTCAATAATCTTTTGGTCCTCTTCAGGCATTGCATCAAACTTCTTACCGCTTGCAATCATGACCGAAGGCCATACCATATGATTTGTCAGTGCACCAAAACCGGTTACTTCATTGAAATTCGATGTGACCGCTGCATCTAAGTCCATCTCCATGCCATCAATTACCCCTGTTTGCGCTGCTTGATATACGTCCGGCAATGAAATAGACTCCGGGTTAGCACCTAACAATCGATACCAGTCTTGTAATGCGGGACTTGGAGTTACACGCAAAGTAAGTCCTTTGATATCTGCAGGTGATTCTACTTTTTCTCTGAACATCATCGTACGATTTCCGGAGAAGAAATAATTCTTCGCTCGTAAGCCTTGGTCATCGAGTGTAGCCAAGAGCTTCTTTGCAATATCTGAATCTTTCGCTTCGAATGCCGCTTCATAAGAATCGAACAGATAAGGTGCAAACCATGCACTGAACGCTTCTGATCTTGAAGTCAGGAAAGCAGTTGTAATAAATCCAAAATCCAATGAACCGGTCTCCAACTGTTGAACCATGTCAGGCTCGCCACCGAGCTGTCCACCTGGATATAATTCAAGCTTCATCCGCCCGTCTGAGCGTTTTTCTAATTCCTCGCCAAATTTTTCAGCGGTTTCATTCCAAATGTGATCAGGCGGCGCAATATGCGCAAGTTTAAAGTTATACGTCTGGCCTGCATCTCCTGCTTTACCTGTATCTTCTGCTTTAGCCTCATCCGTATCATCGCCACATGCACTTAAAAACAATGCTGTTACGATTGTCATGATAAAAAAGTAAAATCCACTTTTTTTCGTCATTAAAAACTCCCCCTTTTTTTCTTAAACTAATCCCAATATTCCGTAAATTCATTCTAAAAATTTACTCTCTTCTTTTGCAATTAAATAAGTACACCTATCTATTCCTGTTCCCCTCCCTTCACCATTACTTCTACTGAAATACATTACATTACACTTCTATATATCCTAGTTCTTTGGATATGGAGTCAGCCGTCTTAATCACACTTCGTCGAATCATTTGCTGGTCGCTTCCTTGCATATAGGAAACTGGGCCCGCTAGATTCACAGCAGCGATAGTCTTGCCTGAATATGATAGAATAGGTGCAGCAATTGCATAAGTGCCCGTAGTATTCTCATTATTACTTATAGAATAGCCCAGTTCTCTTACATTTTGCAGATCTTCCTTTAACTTATCTATATCTGTAATTGTATTGGGAGTTTGCGATGATAGTCCTCTTTCGATAGTCTCTTTTAGATAGCTATTATTGTAAGCCAGCAATACTTTTCCTGTACTAGTTGCATACGCGGGTTTTCGCGAACCGATATATGTGTGAATAGGTGACGCTGCCTGAGAAGAGATTTTTAAAACAAACACTACTTCTCCTTTATCGAACATCCCGATATGAGCAGTGCCCGTAAATCTGCTAATCAAGTCTTTGACAAGAGGAATAGCCTTATCATATATATCTTGTTGAAACATTACATTGTTATTCCATTCCAGCAACTTCCATCCTAAACGGTATCGTCTATCCTGGTCCCTCATCAATACACCTTCATTGCATAATGTACTGATTAAATGATGGGTCGTACTAGGACTCATCCCCAGTTTTCCTGCAATCTCTGCATTCCCCAGAACTGGTTCCTCACTGGAAAAACAACTGATAATATAGCATGCCTTTTTAACAGATTCTATCACGTTTTTTTCTCCTCTCCGGCTGGATGCAATCTTGATTAGAAACCTAACGTGTAAACGCTTTCAATAAAAAGTGAAATAATTTCCATTTGTCAATCTGTCAGCGGTATTCCTGTTTGGTAAATTCTATAGCTCGCTGTATTACAATTTGTCATATTTAAGTAGTAATTAGAAGTATACGAGGGTATTCCCTATATAACAAGCTCCAAATTTCACATTATGAAACTTTTTCAATAATTAGCAAATTATCAAGTTAGCGATTTTATCAGGAAAAAATATAACTTGATTTACTTTTTTCAATCAAGTTATATCTTGGGATTAAGTTGGGCTTTTCATTTAGGAGATAGACCTTTTATTCTATTTTCCACATCAAGACTCAGCCTTTTCATCAAGCTCTGGATTTTCGAGCTTTCGTTTACCTATCGTGCGTTTCCAGATAAAGTAGCAAATCGTGATGAACAGCAACCATGGGAATCCTAACAGAAGAGTGGCTTTGAAGTCAGGAGAGAACCAGGTCGACAATACAACACCGGCCAGCAATAATGCCCCAAAAATAGTGAGGTATGGATAGCCGATCATCCGAACTGGCAATTTTCTCCCATTCGATTCATCCCATCTTTTTCGGAAAAATAGATGAGTGACAAAAATCATAAACCAGGCAAACATTGCCCCGAAACTTGATAATGAAATCATGGTGACGAATGCAGTGTCCGGTTTCACGACCGTAAAGAATGTCGCGAACACAATACCAATTACTGATACTAGCAATGCTCTGGATGGTACAGACTTCTTATTCAGCTTTCCTAAAGTTTTAGGAGCATATCCGCCCCGCGATAAAGAAAACATCATTCTTGTAGAGATATATAGCTGACTGTTCATAGCCGACAATGCCGCAATTAATACTACGAAGTTCATGATAGCTGCAGCCCCGGGTATATTGACGATTTCCATAACCTTAACGAAAGGGCTTTTATCGGCACCCGCCATATTCCAGGGAACAATCATCAGCATCAACGAAAGAGTGATTAAGTAAAAAACAATCAAACGAACAACTGCGGAACGCAAAGCAATAGGAACCGCTTTTTCGGGATCTTTTGCCTCACCGGCACTCACCGCAATCATTTCAATGCTTAAGTAGCTGAAAAGCGAGATAAAGACCGCAATCCACATGCCATAAAAACCATTCGGTAAGAATCCGCCATCGGCTGTATAGTTATGAATTCCAATGGAAGAAGTCGCATCCGCTCCTACTATGACGTAGGCAGCTAAGATAATGAAACCTGTGATAGCCACGACTTTGATAAAAGAAAACCAATATTCCACAATTCCGAACATCTTAACGGTAGTGGCATTCACATACATCAAAATTGCCGCAAACAGCAGAATCCAAACGATAGCCGGTACTGTCGGAAACCAATACTTCATGTATACTGCTACAGCCGTGACTTCCGTTCCAATGGCACATACTAAACTGAACCAATAAGAATAACGTACAGAGAATCCAGCCCATGGATTAATATACTTTTCTGCATAGGCCCCGAATGAGCCTGTCACTGGATGGGCCACTGTCATTTCAGAGAGACATCCCATCAACAGCAGCGCAATTAAAGCACCGATTGCATAACTCACAATTACACTGGGTCCCGCCAAACCAATGGCTAAACCGCTTCCAAGAAACAACCCCGTCCCTATTGCTCCTCCAATCGCAATCATTGCCAGCTGACCTGTAGTTAAACTGCGGTTCAGGCCCTTCTCCCGTTCAATGATATCTTGAAAATCTGCTTCTTTTTTACCCATCCCTTTTCCCCCTCATCTTCTTTTATGACACGACATTACGTTCTTTCCCATATTGTTCATATCGTTTTTCAAGTACAATTTTCTTAAGAATTTGCACTGTGTCGAAGACTTCTTCATATGAGGTATAAAAAGCAATAGGTGCTAGTCTGATAATATTTGGCGGACGGTTATCTGGAATGATTCCCTCTTCAACCAATGCTTTGCAAATTCGAATTGCTTCATCATGTTCCAAACAAATATGTCCGCCGCGGCGATCATCGTCTGTTGGATTACCGATTGAATAGCCCAACCCATCTAATTCTTGGTCAATTAATTCCATCATGAAGCGGGTGATATGGAGAGATTTTGTTCGTATCTTTTTAATATCCGCTTCGGCAAAAAGTTCGAACGAAGCGATGAGCGGAGCTAAACTTAAAATATGTGACGTTCCGACTTGGAATGCGCCAGCTGACTCTTCCACATCCAATGTATGGCTCATATCAAATTGTGTATCTTTCTTGGAACTGTACCAGCCTGTCAGTCCGGGGGTGATGCCAAAATGCTTTTTGTTTACGTATAGACCTGCTACAGATCCCGGGCCGCCATTCAAATATTTATAATTACACCAGACGGCAAAGTCCACACCCCAATCACTAAATTGGTGGGATACCGCCCCGATAGAGTGGCAAGCATCGAAACCAATTTGAATTCCTCGATTGTGTGCTTCCTTCGTCAACCGTTCGATATCTAGTAATTGTCCGCTTCGATACAATACAGTCGGCAAGAAAACAAGAGCTACATCATCCGTCATGGCAGCAATGATATCTTCCTCTTCGATCATTTTCCCATCCCGGCTCTTCACACGAACCAAATGTTCATCCGGGTCGTATTCCTGCAGTTTAATTTGACTTTGAAGCGCATAAATATCTGAAGGAAATGTCAATTCATCAGCCACAATCTTTGTCTTGTTTCCATCCGGCTTGTAAAACGTAGAGATGACTTGATGAATATTGCTCGTTGTCGATCCGCAGATCATCACTTCTTTGCTGTCCGCGCCGATGAGGGGTGCGCACATTTCACTTAACTTTTCAGGGAGGTAAAACCAAGGATGGGTTCCTTTTGTCCAGCCTTGAATTGCCAGAGTCCTCCATGAATCCATGAGCTCTAATACTTTCCCTTCTGCCCGCTTTGACATCAGTCCAAGCGAATTACCATCCATATAAATTTGACCTGGCTGCAAAAAGAATTCCTCGCGATACTGTTGAAACTCGTCTTGTGCATCAAACTCTCTAGCTTTCTCTCTAGTGATTACACCTTTGTTATCCATAAATGTATGCGCCTCCAATAATCAGAATTTACTTAATATTAGTATGTAGTTGACACTGTGTCAATATCTTCTTTTTCGGTTAAGTTGATTTAAAATGAATTCATTGCTCCATTGTCGGAAGAATTACTATACGATACAATGAGTACAAATCCCGAAGTGAAGGAGGGGCTGTCTGATGCAACGAGAGGAAGTTACGGATGGGCGTAGTTTGAGATCCATCGCGACTAGGAAACGCTTGCTTGAAGCATCTAAAGAACTTTTCTATGAAAATGGTTTTGAAAAAACAACCATTACACAAATCATCAAAAAAGCAAAGACGGGATACGGCACAGCGTACGTACATTTCAGCGGGAAAGATGATATTCTAATCATGCTGATAGAAGACGTAATGCAACAGTTTCTTGACATGGCGAACATGCCGTTCACTCCTATTACTAAACAGGAAGCGAAAGGTTTGATTCATCAGCAAGTTCATATGTTTTTGAATATGGCGCATGAAAATCATCAAATCATGAGAGTATTTTCGGAAGCAATCGGTCTGTCTTCAGCTGTGAACTCGAAGTGGAACGAAATACGCGAGGCAAATATTCATTATATTACGAGAGACATTTCGTATTCGCAATCGTACGGACTGGCTCGGACGGACCTCCAGGCGAATTTAGTTGCACGCTTCTGGTTCTTTGCCAATGAAAACTATCAATGGGAAGTTGTAAACCAAACCAATACGGCTTCGATTGATGAAATCGCTAATACTTTAACCGCCATGTATGCGGACGGATTATATTTATAAGTAAAAAAGCGGACCGCCCGATGGACAGTTCGCTTTTTTCACATTTTTATAATTGGCGTCTCGCCTTGATCTCTTTCATTGTCGATCCGCCTGCTCCCCAATTTGTATCAGGTATTTCTGTTACGACCACTCGGACCTGTTCATGTCTCACGTCCAGATTATTGACAGCCGCTTCCGTGATATCGACAATTAATCCTTTGATCTGGTCTACGTTTCTTCCTTCTAAAACTTGCACTTGAATGATTGGCATACTGCACCTCTTTTTTATAAATTTAATTGCACCATTTACACCTAGTTCATCACTGTTTGCCACAATCCCTTCTTGAATATATAAAACATTGATTCCAAGGCACCTTTATTGTATCGGCATAAACGCAACTTACCAGATACCGTTTTTATTTTGAATCAAATTAAATATACTCCGCACATCCCGTTTTTCAGCAGCTTCGAATTCAACAGTTCCTTCAATTTTTCCCGTCCGATGAAAGACTCCTTCATTAAAATGGCGGAAATACGCGTAGACTTCCTCTTTACTGTCGTTCACCATGTCCCGAGACTCCTTGTCTTCCTTCTCACTCCACAGAACGGTCAGTCGATTCCCATACCTATCCATCAAATTCCGCAGCCACTTCTCCGCTTCACCTTGCGAATTCTCCAACATCTCACCGCCTTTTCTTTCTCATCCTTAAGACAAGACATAAACTACATCGGTTTCATTTTCCTGTTTATGAACTATCATACCTATGTCCCATTTTCCTTCTAACAGGTTTACAATCACTGAATTCGGCTATTGTTAGTCTAGAAGCGAATAGCAATTACTCAACCAGAGGAGGAGATCTTTCATGGATCTTACAAAATTAAAAAACAACAACTTACTAAAAGTAGGCGCAGCGGCAATATTGTCTATAGGCGTACTGGGTGCTTGCGGTGACGATAATGACGATCCGGTTATTGACAATAATGATGATGTAGATATCGACCAGCCTGCTGATACAACACCTAATGACGATGTGGATTTGGATGTAGATATGAACGATGACGCTGAAACAGACGGCACGACTGGTGACACAGGCACAACTGGCGATACAGGTACACCTGACAGCACAGATACTACAAAATAAACATTTTTTACGTAAATAAGTAATCCCCGAGCTTTCCAGACATTCCTGGACAGCCCGGGGTTTTTTTCTGTATAAATTTCAACTTACAGGTATAGTTTCAGCTAAATCACCACAAGATGACTCCTAGTTGATTGGAAAAATTGTGTAACCCGACATTCATGAGGAGGAGATATAAGTGACAGGACCACAACAGCCTGAAACGGAACAAAAAGGAATGAGCCGCCGGAACTTTATGAAGAATACCGGTTTGGTAGCCGGCGGTTTAGTAGGTGGTTCATTACTGGGCGGATTGGTAACTAACCAGGTTAAAAAGCCAACTACAGGGAATGAAGCATCAACAGAAAACTTACTGGAAGCGCGGACGTTCTTCAGCCGCAGTGAAGATTTTGAAATCCTGTCTGCTGCTACTGAACGAATCTTCCCGAAAGATGATCTGGGCCCCGGTGCAATTGAACTGGGCGTTCCCTACTTTATCGACCGCCAACTTTCCGGCGAATGGGGCACGAATGCGAAAGAGTATATGCGCGGTCCGTTCCCGCAGAATGCTGAGAAAGCGAATTATGAAGATAAAGATCGTCAACAGGATGAACAGGGACCTAACGCAGAGACGCAAGTGCCTGCCCCTACACCAAGATATCAAACTCCTATGACAAGAGCAGAGATTTTCACGGAAGGACTTCGGGCCCTTGAACAGACGGCACAAGAAAAATTTGAGACCAACTTCAGAAAATTAGAGGCTTCACAGCAAGATGAAATTCTTCAGCTTTTTAATGAAGGGAAAGGCAAGATGAATGGCGTATCTTCTGAGACATTCTTTAACCTTCTCTTACAGACGACAATTGAAGGGACTTACGCAGACCCGGTATACGGCGGCAATCGCAATATGGAAGCCTGGCGGATGAAGGAATTTCCCGGTCCCCGTATGGGCTATACGGATGGTATTGATAAGAAAGACTTTATTGTGATGAAACCGGAAAGTTTGCGCAGTTATCAAGGACACTAAGAAGGAGGAATCTCTATGGTAAAGAAATTAGAAAAAGTAAATGTTGTCGTAGTCGGCAGCGGCTGGGCAGGTGGTATTGTCTCCGCTGAAATGGCAAAAGCCGGTCATAAAGTTGTGCTGTTAGAACGAGGAAAAAAACAGGAACGGTCCGATTATATCGGGGTTAAAGACGAACTTCGCTATACAAACCGTTACGAATTAATGCAAAATCTTTCTCGCGAAACGATTACATCCCGAGTTACGATGGACGAAACAGCGTTGCCTGTCCGCACACGTAAAGAAATGATGGCAGGAACGGATTTGGGCGGCGGAAGTGTTCACTGGGCAGGGGCCACTTACCGCTGGAGAGCGTATGACTTTGAAATTCGTTCGAAAACGATCGAACGTTACGGAAAAAATAAGATACCTGAGGGCATGACGATTCAAGATTGGGGTATCACTTATGATGAAATGGAACCGTATTATGACCGTTGGGAAAAGACAGCCGGTATTTCTGGCGAGCCCGATCCACTGGGTGACAAACGTTCAAGTGACTATCCGAATCCGCCACTGAAAGAATCACCCGCCCTGCGTTTATTTAAGGATACAACAAAGAAAATGGGCTACCATCCATATCAAGTTGCCGCAGGAAACCTGTCACAGGCTTATACAAACCCTGACGGTGAAGCGATGAATGCTTGTATGTTTTGTTCCTATTGTACGCAATACGGCTGTGATTTCAGTGCGAAATCGGATCCGCTGGCGACAGTAATTCCAACCGCACTGAAAACGAATAACTGTGAAATTCGGACAAATTCCCAAGTGCGCCGCGTTCTGCATAGTGGCGGGAAAGCGACAGGTGTGCTATATACCGATACCCGTACAGGAGAAGAATTTGAACAGCCAGCTGATGTCGTCGTCCTGGCCGCCTTCTCGTTTTCCAATAACCGCCTCTTGATGCTGTCGGAAATCGGTCAGCAATACGACCCCAAAACGCGCAAAGGCACAATAGGACGTAATTTTAACGCACAGACGAATATTACGTTTCAGGGAGCAAGAGGCTATTTCGAAGATAAAAAGTTTAATTTGTACATGGGAGCCGGTGCATTAGGTGCTGCTATGAGTGATTTTGCAGGCGACAATTTTGATCACACAGATTTGGATTTCATTAACGGAGGTGGTATTGAGATCCGTCAATACGGAGATGCAGCCATTGCAAGCAACCATGTTCCCGACGGTACACCCAAATGGGGACCCGAGTTCAAGAAAAACTCTATACACTATGCATACCGCAATTTGCGGGTCTGGTACACACCTGCCATTATGTCGTGGTGGTTCAATTATTTAGATTTGGATCCTACCTATAAAGATGAGTATGGAGATCCGCTGCTTCGTGTGACGTTCCAGTATACTGACCAAGATCGCAATATCGCGAAGTTCGGCATCGAAAAATGTACAGAAATCATGAAAGAAATGGGTGCGGATATTATAGACCCCGATTCCTACCCTGAACAGTTTGACCACGTGTACGACGGCGGCCACTATGCCGGCGGTGTCATAATGGGAGCTGATCCTGCCACCTCTGCCGTTAATAATTATTTGCAGATGTGGGATATGGAAAACCTGTTCGTTGTCGGCGGTTCCGCTTTTCCACAGTTTGCAGGTCATCACCCGACGGCTACGATTGGAGCGCTTGGCTACCGTGCAGCTGAGGGCGTAGAAAAGTACTTAAAAAACGGCGGCCCTCTCGTCGAGGCAAAACATGCAAGTCTGAATGCCTAAAGAAAACTGAATAAAAATAGGACAGCATAAAATTCTATGCTGTCCTATTGGCATGATGATTTCATATCTTTAAGTCAGTATAAAAAATCAAACCGGAATATTGAGCAGTTTAGGTAAAAATAAAGAGATCGCCGGGATATAAGTAACTAGCAATAACACAATAATCATTACGATGATCCAAGGAATAATAGCTTTCATTAACAACTCAAACTTGGTATTACTAATCTGGGCTGCCATAAATAAATTCGCACCCAGAGGAGGAGTGATGAACCCGATAGCCAAGTTCAAGATCATAATTAAACCAAAATGAATTGGATTCACACCTAATGTCGTAACGATCGGCAATAATATTGGTGTTAAAATAATGATTGCTGCATTGGTCTCCATAAAAGTACCTACAATTAACAATAAAATATTAATTAGAAGTAATATAACGATTTTATTCGCTGATATGCTTAAGATGAAGTCTGCAATGGCTGTTGGAACTTCAGTAATCGTGAGAATCAATCCGAAACCTGATGAGATTCCAATAATAATAATTACCGGAGCACAGAGCAAGCACGCACGGAAAGCAATTTGAGGAAGATCTTTAATTTTCACTTCTTTATATAGAAATACACTTACGATAATCCCATAAAAACAAGCAATGGCGGCTGCTTCTGTTGGCGTAAATATTCCGCCATAGATCCCACCCAAAATAATGACAGGTATTAATAATGCTGGAATCGCATTTACAAAAATTCCGAGCGCTTCTTTTAAAGTATAGGTACGCTCGTCTCCTTTATAATCATTTTTCCTGGCATAATAAAGAACGTATATAATTAAAGCTAACCCGACTAATACGCCCGGTCCTACACCCGCACTGAACATACCAGTAACAGACACACCTGCTGCGACCGCATAAATAATCATCGGTATACTGGGGGGAATTAATACACCGACCGTGCCGGCTGTAGCGACTAATGAAGCCGCAAATGTCTTATCATAATTTCTCGCCACCATAGCAGGTATCATGATTAAGCCAATTGCCGCAACCGTTGCTGAACCTGTCCCTGAAATAGCAGCAAAGAATAGGCAGGTCACAATAGAAATCACCCCAAGTCCACCCGTCATGCGGCCAAAAAACACACTGGACACATTAAGGAGTCTGCGAGAGATCCCGCCCTTCCCCATGATGTCACCCGCAAACGTAAAGAGCGGTACTGCCATCAACGGAAACGAATTAAGTGATTGCATCATTGTTTGCGTAAAAGCTTCCATACTGACAGGCTGAACAGCCAGAATCGTTACTGTCGACGCCAGGCCAATAGCAATCGCAATGGGAACAGAGAGGCATAGAAATAAAATAAAACTGCCAAATAATAAGAGTATCGTCATTGCTGTTCTCCTCCATTATTCTCCGGTTGTTCTTTCGGGGAAAACATTACTTCATTTGCGCCTGAATAGAGACCGCCTTCATTCGTAAAACGATCCATAGGGGCAGAAAAATTGGATACTTTCCAAATGAGCACCTGTATCAACCGAATAATCATTAACGCAAATCCTACAAGTCCGGCGCCATATAAAATATTCATTGAAACATTCATCGATACTGCTTTATCTTGAAATTCAGAGATGGACTGGCAAATATTCCATGCTGCGATGAAAACAATAACAGCAAATACCATGAATAAAATATCTACTGCAACTGCAATTATTTTACTCGCCTTTTCACTCAACTTGTCTACTAAGAAAGTGATTTTAATATGACTATTATTACGAGTTGCATATGAAATACTAAAATACATGAGCCAGACAAATAAAAACCTCGCCAATTCTTCAGCCCACGAAAAACCTGAATTAAATGCAAATCTTAAAATAACTTGTAGTGTAACAATGGTTGTCATTACATAAAACAGCAGAGCCATGACAATTGGCTCAAAGTTTCTGTCCAGCCATCTATAAGCAGTACTCATTCTATTCAACTCCTCCAATCGTCAATAAAAAATGATGCCATGTGAAAACGAGATTCTCATGCCATCATTTCACCTCATTCTTTATTTTCTTTCTGCTTCTACTTGTTCCATGACAAAGTCATAAAGTTCTTGTCCTGTTTTATCGATAATATCTTTTTTAACAGCTGCGTTCATAACCTCACCCATTTTATGTCTCTCTTCAAGAGAGACTTCATTAATATTAATTCCTGCATCTTTCAACAAACCTAATGTTTTTTCTTCATCTTCAGCTATTAGCTCTCTTTCGTGATTAATAGCTACTTTTACTTCTTCTTCAATTAGCTGACGATCTTCTTTCGATAAACCATCCATGAAGTGTTTGTTGGCATACCATAGGAAGTCTGTATAAATATGATTTGTTAAAGACCAATACTTTTGTGCCTCAAAAAACTTCATCTCGTAGAAACTTGTGGTCGCACTTTCTTGACCGTCAATCAAATTTTGTTGGAGAGAAGTGAATACTTCCGGCCAAGCCAGGTTTGTCAACGAAACGCCAAGCGACTCCCATCCTTTAATTTGAATAGGACTATATCCTCTAATTTTTAAACCTTTAAGATCTTCCATTTTTTCGATCGGCCGCTTATTATTGGAGAAGTTTCTGAAGCCGATTTCCATAAAACCAAGACCCGTAAGTCCTTTTGCTTCAAGAGGCTCTAATAGCTTCTTCCCAGCCTCCCCGTCGAATACTCTATGAGCGTGTGCTGCATCATCAAATAAATAAAAGCTTTCCCATATAGCAAATTCCGGTATTGATTGCGCAAAGAGAGTAGAAGCTCCAAAGCTCATGTCAATATCTCCACGGCGAGTTTGTTCCATAGCATCTGTCACAGTTCCCAGCTGTGCAGCCGGGAAGACTTTCACTTTTATTTTGCCTTCACTTTTTTCTTCTACCGATTTTTTGAATTCAGCTAATGCCTTATTTACCGGATGTTCGGTGCCGCTGTCATTCGCAATACGAATTTCAACAGCTTCTTGATCCCCTTTACCAGAAGCTTCATTACCACACCCTGTTAAAACACCTCCAACGATTATGACCAGTGCAAAAACCAGCAAGTTTTTGAGAATTTTCATTTTCTTACCCTCTCCATTCTTCT